>JANODK010000231.1:0-7031 GCA_031412655.1 Chryseolinea sp. | reverse complement strand
AATAGCCCCGACATTTATGTCGGGGAACAAATAAAAATAAACCAAAGGGGCTTTAGCCCAATGTAATTTTGGCTAAAGCCAAATATTTTTGCCATTCATTTCCCAAGACATAAATGTCCGGGCTATTGCATAATCTCGGTTGATTGAATCGTCTAACTCTGCGACTTTTCTAAATCACTTTCAGTTGGGTAAACAAGATTGTTTTCGTTTTAAAGAAGATCAAGCGGCCACTGCTCTCAACGGAAATAATTGAATTCATGACGCCCTAGGAACTTGTCCTGTAATAGAGCCGGTTCAAAGCGCAGGCTTTTTCAGCTCATTTGCATAAGGCGGTTAAATACGGTAGGGTGATCGCCTATAAACTTGGAGGCTCCAGGGGCTACTATTACATCCTTCCTGATTGGATGGATGTGACAGGAAAGGTTATGAAAGAGTATGAGGATTAGATTTTTTTTAAATGAAGTTGTATAAATATATCACGCTTGAATATGAAATGATACAGTTACAACTGAGAAGGAAAGCTGAATCTAAAATCAAAGCACAGTTTGTTGCTCATTACAATTCATCTCAGAAAGAAAAGGAGCAGACGTTTGAGCACCCATACGAGTTACTGAAATAGAGGCTGCTTTACAAGCTTGTTGTATCGCATCTTTCCAATTCTCACCGTTTGCAAGTTCAACAGCCAGTACTCCGTTAAAAACATCACCAGCAGCTGTTGTATCTACAGCATTTACTTTTGGAGATGGAGTTAAAAATGACTGCTCTTTATTCTTAAAATACGCACCAGCTGAGCCAAGCGTGATAATAACGTTTTGCACACCATTCTTTAATAGTATTGTGGCTGCTTGATCAGCAGTGCTCACATCTGTTACGCGTATACCTGTTAGTATTTGGGCTTCGGTTTCATTGGGCGTAATCAAATACAACGAATCAAATATTTCTTCAGGAAGCTTTTGGGCAGGTGCCGGATTTAAAATTGCCTTCTTCCCCAAGTTCACGCATTTTTTTGCTGCGAAAACTATTGTATCAATTGGCGTTTCCAATTGCATCAGAACAATATCCGACACTTTCAAAGCATTTTCAGCAAAAGTAATATCATCTATGGATAACAAAGCATTTGCACCGCTAGCCACCACAATTTCATTCTCACCTTGGGCATTAACCAAAATCATGGCGATGCCGGAAGCATAATTTGGATCGATGGTTATATACTTAGTATTGATGTTTTCGTTATTAAATCCTTGCAGGGCCTGTTGCCCAAAAACATCATTTCCTAATTTGCAAATAAAGGTTACATCACCCTTCATGCGAGCAGATGCCACCGCTTGATTAGCACCCTTGCCACCCGGAAACATAAAAAAATCAATTCCGAAAACAGTTTCACCTGGAAGTGGAAATTGTTTTGTCTTCACTACCATATCTGTATTAGAACTCCCGATCACTACAATCTTTGCCATCTTCCGAAATTATTTTAGTTATCATATTTTTTACATCTTACCGCGCTGCAATCAACAATGCCAAACCACAGACATAGAGTAGTAGCATAATGTTAAGAATTGTTGAAGTTCCCTTTGGTGCATTTCTAAATTCTCTCCATATAAAAATTCCCCACAACGCAGCAATAACGGTAGCACCTTGACCTAACCCATACGAAATTGCAGCACCTGCTTTTCCAGAAGCAATAATGCTAAACGACATTCCAACACACCAAATAATTCCACCTAAAATTCCTGTCAAATGATTTTTAAAACTGCCGCTAAAGTAATCGCGATAGGAAACAGAACTGCCAACAAAAGGTTGCATTATCAATGCAGTATTAAACAAAACGTTACTTGCCAGTATTCCGATCGAAAAGAAAAAGATAGCAGTGTATGGACTTAGTTTACCTGCTTCTGGAAAATTAAAATCAGGAAACATAGATCCAGCAACATATTTATAGAAGAAACCCATGAGCACACCTGCTAGTATGGAAAGTAACAGTCCCTTGTTTGATACTTTACTGTTTGATGCTGAGGTTTTGCGATAGGCATTAGCATTCAATAAAATAGCAATTGCAATGAGCACTACACCACCAAAAATAAAAAATGTATTACCTACAGGATTATCTAAATAGTTTACAATCACACCAATAACCAAAGCCAAACCGATGCCTACCGGAAAAGCCACTGACATGCCCGCAGTGCCAATTGCTGCCACTAATAGAATATTAGCAGCATTAAAAATAATTCCACCCAACATAGCAGATACTATGTTCTCGGAAGAGGCTTGATGAACATCACTTAAAAAACTTCTGCCACTGCCGCTAATACTTCCCAAAGTGAATGCAAGTATCGCTGCAAACAAAAAGATGCCGATCACATAGTCCCAATAAAATAATTCAAAACGCCAGCTTGATGCAGCTAATTTTTGCGTGTTGGCCCACGAGCCCCAACACAGCATGGTGACAATACAAAACAGAACTGCGGTACTATAATTTTCAATTATAAACATGATGTTCTACTTCTTCGGTTCTAATCAGATTTGATCTAAAGACGTTCCGCTGTTGATCGGTATTGAAATAAAATACTAAACGTCACAAATTAGGACGCCTTGTTTTAAAGATGCCATTTTATCTGCTCGCTTTGGAAAAAATTCTTGCGCGACAAATCCAGTATATCCGGTTTCAACAATTGCTTTAATAATCGCTGGATAGTTAATTTCTTGTGTCTCATCAATTTCATGTCGGCCAGGAACGCCACCTGTATGATAGTGTGAAAAGTAAGTATGATACTTTTTAATGGTAGCAATTATATCGCCTTCCATAATTTGCATGTGATAAATATCATACAACAGCTTAAAATATTCAGATCCTACTCTATCGACCAATTCTATGCCCCATGCCGAATGATCGCATTGATAGTCCGGATGGTCTACTTTACTGTTTAGCAACTCCATCGAAAGAATGACCTTATGTTTTTCTGCTAGCGGTATCAATCGCTTTAAACCAACTGCGCTATTTTCAAGTCCCGTCTTATCGTCTAACCCTCTTCGTAATCCGGAAAAACAAATTAATTGTTTCAACCCGGCCGCGGCCACTTTCGGTATCAAGTTGTCGTTTCTCTCAATAAAGTAGACTCGACCTAAGTAAAGTAGACTGGTACCAAAGTATTATAGACTATTAACCCTACTTACAGCCTCGAATCAAGTATTTTGATAAATAGCCAGCATTATTGGGCATGAAAGGGCATAAGCATTCAGTTAAATGGCGAACTGAAATATCCACACTTGTATTAATCAATGTATTTACCGATCAAATACTTTGAGACTTGTCAACCACCAAAGAAGTGATTGCTAGAGATTAAATTAAAAAGATTAATTATGGACGGATCTAGGCCATCAAAGTGAATAATCAGGTAGGAATTAGTTTAACGCTTTTTGAAAGCTACTACTAGGACGACTAGATGATTTCAAAAAAATTAACAGATAGCCTTAAATTTAGCCAATCTATTTCTTCTGCTTCTTCTTTATTTGATAATCAAATCCAAAGCGAATCGCAGAACCACTTGAATTTGGGAATTTTTTTATCTGCATGAGGTCGTACATAATAATGAAATTCCCATAAAACCCTTTTCCAATACTATATCGTTGTTGGGCTCCTAAATTCCATTTCCAATGCCAACCTGGGTCAGGTTGAATACTTGGAAAGTTCACTCTCCCTTGCTCAACATAATTTCTGAATCGCTCAAGCTCAGTGTATACCATTACACTTTTTATCACTTTAAAACTTCCAAAGGTTCTAAATCCATAATAATCAACAGCCCTTAGTTTATCATCCTTTTCGAAATATGTTAATCGTCTATACCCGCTAATTCCAGCGGTTATACGACCAGAGAATCTGTATCCAATAAAAGGCGACACGTCAACTGATACATTGTCCTGATGAAATACTTGAAATGTAAAGCCAGTGATTAATCGCTCAACAAAAGGCTTGCTCTTCATCTCATTAGGTGGTCGTTTAGGTAGAAAACGAGAGTCTGCAACATCTCGATATTTCATCTGAATCTTTGCAATGTCATCCATGTCTTTTTTGACCATCTCTTCCTTTCCTGCAAAGTGATCAACAAATTCTTCTTTCACTTTTTCTTTTAGTTGTTCAGGATCTTTAACACTCTTTGTCAGTTCTTTAAACTGGCCTTTCATAGCATCCGCAGCTTTGGTTTGATCACTGATTCCCTTAATCTCATCAATCTTCAAAATCTGATTTTGCGCCTCAGTGTCCAACTTTTCAGAATACTCTCCGCCCTTAATCTTTTCGGCCTCACTTGTTACATCCTTTATATTGCTTGCGTACTCACCAGCCTGGTCTGTGATTTCTTTAACCCCATCCAACTTAGTTGAAATACCTGTCTGAGGTAATTTTGGAAGATCAAGACCTGGAACAGATTTGTTCAAGGACTTCGAAACATCAGGCATGTTTAAATTAGTATTAACTTTTGGCAATGACGAAGAAGGAAGATTCACTCCATTCAATTCTGGTATATCAGGAATTGAAGGATCAAAAGAATTGGGCAATTTAACATCTCCTATCCCATTTAATCCATTTGAGTGAAGGAGGCTATCTAGAACATGAGACTTGCTTGAAATGATCGAATCTAATTTTAAAAATGATTTGTCTGGTTTTATTTTTGACGAAGAATATTTTTCCTTCATTTTTTGAAGTCGTTCATTAAATGATCCGTACGTACTATCCAACTTATGTGTATAGGCACTAGTAGATAAGTTGTTATTCTTAAACTCGTCAATCGCTTTTCTAAATGATTGGTGTACTGAATCTAATTCACTTTGAATTTTTTGTTTAGTGCTATCCATTCTATCAATAACTCCTTTTGAGAGAGTGTCAGGAATGGCAAAAGATATTCTACTCTTCAAAGAATCCAATGAAGCATTAATATCCTGAGCATTTCCATTTGCAAGGATTGCTGTTAGACAAGCTAACAAGATACATTTTGCTTTAGTTGAGATGGTCATCAGAATATCATCTCTTATTTATATCCATATTTCGGCAAAGCTCAAGCTCATTATTTAAGAATATGAATCAGTCCTTTAAAGCTTTTGCAGCCTGGATAATCAAGTGTATAAAAATAGATACCTGCAACTATATTCTCTGTATCGCGAGGCCAATTATTCTGGTAATTACTATCAGCAAAAATTTGACTTCCCCATCTGTTAAAGATGTTAAGCTTAGCCGGATTTCCTAAATCCCCAGTGCCATTGATTTCAAATTTCGCATTAAGATCATCACCATTTGCTGTGATAACATTCGGAACAAAAATATCTCTCATTGAATAGATCGTAACCGAGTCTTGCGACTCTCCACATTCGTTTCTTACTGTCACCTCATATTTCCCTGAAGAGGTTGGGGTGAGAATGGGTTCAGTCGAACCGGTTGACCACAGGTAATCGTTTTGTCCGCTTCCTGCAGTTAATGTGTAAAAATTCTCATTGCAAAGTAAAGTATCATTGCCCAAATTAACTTCAGGAATATCGTGAATAGAAACATGGAGAGTATCACTCATTTCACATCCATACTGATTTTCAACATGGACAATATAATCACCAGCCTCGCTCACTTCTAAAAATCTGCTAGAAGATTTATCTGGCCACATGTAATCAGTAAATCCAACGCCAGCATCCAAAGTAGATGTTTCACCCATGCAAAAAGTAATATCAGTGCCCAAATTTACAGTTGGTCTAGGATGAACAACTATAGTGATTGTATCCTTTACAATTTTGGAACAGTTTCTTCCGCTAACGCAATAGGATGTAGTAATATCAGGATTAACTACTAGACGACCGTCATTACTTACTATTGTCAATGGATCTGCTAAAGTAGTCCACGTCATATCCTCCAGTCCACTAGCTTCAATTGTTGACGAGGTACCTTTACAAATTTCAGTGTTGCCGGCAAATGAAAATGTTTTTTCATAGAATCTTGTTAAGGATACATCATCAATAAAATAATAGGCGTTTAAATAATTTGGTTTTAATGGAAACTTTCCGGCTTTATCCTTTACCAAAGTATTGTGATCATCGGAAAAATTACCAATGGTTAGGTACTTAGCAGGTGATGTTGCTTCGAAAATTCCATTTACTCTGACCCAATTGATTGTGTCTTCTAAGATTAATGTTTCTACTACTTGTGGTTTATATGGCAAACTAACTCCAAAGGTAGCCCAGGGATCTCCAATCCAATCATCTGAGTCTATTTTCTCATCGTGAAATAACATCCCTAAATTATTCGATGCGTATTTTGGCCTTTCAGCAAGTGACGTATATAGCTCAGCACAATAGGATATTCCTGGAACCAAAGCACTATCAAGCTTGATCTCCAAGTACTCCCTATATGACGGGCCTCCGAAAAGAAAATCACTATATGTATATATGCCAGCAAACCTATCCCCAGTTCTGGGCAATTGACTTCCAACGGGAGGTTCTACTTCTAAATATGTACTAACAGGCATAGATGTCCAACATTCTTTTGGAACTTTTGTACTGAAAATATCTGATGAGCCATGATTTGGTAGAAACCAATTGCAAGCATAATTTGGAAAGGAATAATAGGTTTCAGATGAAGTGAATAGGCATGGCGCTTCAATGCTGCATTCAAAGCTAGGATTATGTATTAAATTTTGGGCACCGAGCAAATCAAGGAACAAGACCTGTATCATAGGTATACTAATTAACAATAGTTTTTTTTTAGCAACATCTATGCACATAAATAACAGTATGCGAAGATCGATAATTTAGAATCAGTGTTAGAATCTTGATCAATAAGTTTATCAACCCATCATTCCGTTTACTTTTTAGTTAAAAGAGCAATTGAATTGAGAATATCCACCTACTATGAGAGAGGCAAAGTCGTAAAATTGTTGCTTTGTATGGATTCCTTTTACATATTTTTTATGGTCGACAGCTTGGCAACTTGATTCATCTTTTAATAAGTGAGTATAGCCATTGAATAAAAAGATAGAAATAAATGAGACTTCAAATCT
>JANODK010000230.1:0-64248 GCA_031412655.1 Chryseolinea sp. | reverse complement strand
ATTTCTAAGGAAATTTGAGTTGCGCATTTTTTTTCACGCAACGCAATTTTGATAAATCAAAAATACAGCATCATTGACCTTTTGACAAATCCTTCACAATCATTTTGTTATCCTACCTTTTTTAAAAGCGATTTCCCTGACGTAATACCAAATGAGGCTTGAATAATGCCCGTTGAGGTTTATATTTGCCCCTTATGACAATACTGAGTTACATCATTTGGAATGCAAATCCAGAGATTATTGCGATTGGGCCCTTTTCCCTTCGTTGGTACGGATTATTTTTCGCTGTCTCCTTCTTAATTGGGCAGCAAATTTTTTACTATATTTATAAAAAGGAAGGTAAGCCGGAAAAGGATGTAGATACGCTCACCATTTATATGGTAGTGGCTACCATTTTGGGCGCCCGATTTGGACATGTTATTTTCTACGAACCCGAGATGTTCTTAGAAGATCCGTTGGGAATAATACTTCCTGTTGAGTTTAGTCCTTTTCGCTTCATCGGATTTCAGGGGTTAGCGAGCCACGGTGCCGCTTTCGGTATTTTGTTTGCTTTATGGTTATACACCAATTATTCATTTGGTTCATCTGATAACGATGCCCAATCTGGAGATAAAACAGTCAAAAAAACTCCCTTTATTCAAAAGAGAAAAAGACCGGGACAATCCTATCTACAGGTAGTTGATCGTATTGTTATCCTTGTAGCGCTGGCTGGTGCAATGATTCGATTAGGCAATTATTTCAATTCTGAAATTATTGGAAAACCAACGGACAAACCGTGGGCTGTTGTTTTTGTGGGCAACCTGACAGAGTCTATAAAAGATAAAAGAGTAGATACTGACGGCATCGTTGAATCAGTATACTACATTAAAAACGATTCACTTCCGAAAGGAAGCAACGGAAAAGTTCCGATGATAACTTACGTGTTCTTCAAGCAAGGTGCCACCGAAGCTCAAATCTATGCATTAATGGATAATAAGGTGAAGAATATTATCAACGCCAGGCTTTATGAATTTATAGAAATCCCTCAAACACTTCATTTAGATTACGAGATTGCCAAACAAGAAAATGGAGCTTTCGCTGCTCGCATGAAAGTATTGGGCATAGCGCGCCATCCATCTCAACTTTACGAGTCCATTTCATGCGTGCTGTTACTTGTGTTGCTCTTTGGTACCTGGATGCATTATAAAGAAAATCTTCCTCCCGGCAGGTTGTTGGGTATTTTCCTTATCGTTTGTTTTGGCTTGCGCTTTTGTTATGAGTTCCTGAAAGAAAATCAGAAATCATTTGAAGATACATTGCCGATTAATATGGGGCAAATACTTAGTATTCCATTATTTCTTGCGGGCATTGTTATCGTATGGCTGTCCTTCCGTAAAAAGGAACAACAAAATTTTTGATGATGAGGAAGTAACGTTAAACTTTGTTTGATTAGTGAGGGTCTTAGCGTTGCACCATGCTTGTACTTATTCTCAGTTTGTTCAGTATTCTTTCCAGCGGAGTTGATAAAAATCCGGCAGGTGTCTCATTGCCTGATTCCGTTAAACGACCTGCTCGCACTAAGATTCTGATTGACAGCACGGGGCGCTTTCTTACCTTAAATCGGGTTTTTATTGTGGGCAATAGTTTAACACGTGATCAAATCATTCTACGTGAACTTACTTACAAGCCTGGCGATATACTATACAGTGGCGATCTTCAAGGCGTTTTGGATTTAGACAAAAAGAAACTCATCAATACCCGATTGTTTAACACCGTAGAATTAAAAGTACTTGAACTGCAAGACAACACCTTCGATTTACTGATCAATGTTAACGAACGATGGTATACTTTCCCATCTGTTATTTTTGAACTCTCCGATCGGAATTTTAACGAATGGTGGCAAAACTACAATCACGATTTTTCACGGGTTAACTATGGGTTAAAGCTCTATCAATATAACATGAGGGGGAGAAATGAAACCCTAAGGCTTACCGCACAGTTGGGCTTTCAACGCAAGTTTGAAATACTCTATCGCTTTCCTTACATTGACAAAAAACAAAAGCAAGGACTCACTGTTGAGGCGGATTATTCTGAATCAAAAAACGTTGCCTATCAGACAATAGATCATAAGCTTGAATACATCGAATCCGATAAGATCATCAAAACAACATGGGGAGGATCAATAACCTATTCCTATCGGAAATCATTTTATGAAATGCACTCCCTTCGACTTCAATACCGAAACAGTGATGTTGCAGAAAGAGTAATCGACAGTACTGCCAATTACTTTGGTAATGAAGTGAGGCAACAGCACTATGTTACCGCATCCTACGGATTCACTTCTGATCATCGTGATTATATCGGTTACCCACTTAAGGGACATTTTCTTAGTCTTTCATTAAGTCAATCTGGCTTGAGTCCTCATGCCGATTTAAATAAAACGGAAATAGCGGCTTCCTTTGCTCGTTATCTACCGCTGAAACATCATTTCTATTTATCGAATTTAACAAGTGGCTATTGGAGTAATCCTGACAAATTACCGTACGCTAATTATGGAGCGTTAGGTTATCAAAGACAAATTCTTCGTGGGTATGAGATCTATGTAATCGAAGGACCTGCTTACGCCATCAACAAAACAACATTTAAGAAACTGCTCTTCTCAAGACAATATCGTTGGTCTTCCATGCCCATCGAGCAATTCAGGCACATACCCATTTCTATTTATCTCAAAACATATTTTGATGCCGGGTACGTAAAAAATTATCCAAACTACACCAACAGTGGAAGGCTAACTGACAAATTTGTTTATAGTGCCGGTGGTGGTATTGACTTAGTAAGTTCATACGACATGGTCTTTCGCTTTGAGTATACCTTCAACGCAGAAGGTGACCGTGGATTTTTCTTTAATGTGAAAAAGGAATTCTAATCAGCCAATAGAATATTGTATAAATAACAACTGTCCAATCAATCCTTACTTCATCCCACACTCTCAATAAAATTTCAATAGCAAAAATTTGCATTTGATTAAGGTATTCTAGTATCTTCACTCTATTAAATCAAACCGTTGTGAATCGATTACTACCGTTGTTAGTTATACTGAGTACCGAAGCCATAACTTTGCATGCACAAAGCTCATCGACCTTGATGGGGGCTCGCGGAAGTGGCATGGGCTATACCTCATCTTGTTTAGTAGACGAGTGGTCTGTCTTCAATAACGTAGCGGGTCTTGCTGAAGTCAAACAAATCACCGCTGCCTTTAGCTATGATGCACAACCCTCCTTTAAAAATTTCAATAAAATAGCTGCTGTATTATCTCTTCCCTCCAAAATTGGTGTAGGTGGAATGGGGGTCTATCGTTTTGGAGATAATTTATACAACGAACAAATAGTGAGTGGAAGTTTCGCCAGCAAATTTGGTTTGGCTTCCATTGGAGTAAGTGTCAATTATATTCAATACAACACGGAAGGCTTCGGACGGAAAGAAGCAATGAGCATAAGTGCCGGAGGCATTGCACAAATTACTCCACGTTTGTCTGTAGGCGCTTACATTACGAATATTAATCAACCAAAGTTATCCAGTGCTGACAATGAGCGATTGCCTACTATACTAACGCTTGGAGTTTCATTTAAAACAACAGACAAACTAAATATTGCAACAGAGGTCAGAAAAGATTTAGACTATGACGCAACATGGAAAGTCGGCTTGGAATACAAAATACACACGAAGTTCTTTTTCAGAACAGGCATCAATATAAATCCCAATGCTGGCTTTGTTGGCTTTGGGTTTAAGTCAAAGAAATTCAGTTTGGATTATGCGTACGCTCATTCGCTCGATATTGGCGGGCGTCACCAGGCAACCGTTGGATATCAATTTAAATCGAAATGAAACCGATTACTATTTCAAATGCTTTCCTTCTGTTGATTGTAATCTTAAATGCAATATGCACTTACAATTGCAAAGCGCAAGAATATCCGCGCAAAGAAATTAATCTAAATGAAATTGCCGATGAACTTTATGGATTTCAAGATCTGGATTTAAATTATGAAGAGCTCTACGAAAATTTAGTTCAGTTACTGGCTGAACCCATGGATCTGAATAAAGTAAATGCGGAAGAGTTACGCTTTTTAAAGATATTATCAGAAGCCCAAATAACTAACCTTATTAAAAACCGTAAAGCGAATGGCGACTTTCTTTCTGTTTATGAACTTCAGGCTATTCCTGGATTTGACTTAATGCTTCTTTACAAGCTTGTGCCATTTGTAAAAGTTAATGATCCCTCCTCCACACTAAATTCTAAAAGCTGGAGGAGATTAAAGACTGAAGGGGATAATTACTTTTTATTGCGATACGACAGAACAATACAAGAAAAGAAAGGATATAAAGAAGACACCAATCCTGAACAACACTTTCTTGGCTCACCAAATAAATGGTATGCACGATTTCGATCGAGTAAGCCTGGCGATTTTAGTTTCGGGTTTACACTTGAAAAAGATGCAGGCGAACAAATAACCTGGAATCCCTCTGAAAAGAAATATGGATTGGATTACATATCGTTTCATGCACAAGTTCAAAACAAAGGCAGATTAAAAAATCTAATCCTTGGCGATTTTCAAAATCAATTTGGCCAAGGGCTTATGTTGGGTGGAATCTTCGGAATGGGTAAGGGAGGTGAAACCATTTCGACTACACGAAGAAGCAATATTGGTTTGCTACCGTATACATCAGTATACGAAGCAGGATATTTTCGAGGCGCGGCAACTACACTGTCTCTTTCAAAATACATTTTTCTTTCAGGATTTTATTCATTCACCAATCGTGATGCGCGGCTTACCACTACAGAGGATGATGGAACAATTTCATCCTTTCAGCAAACGGGTTTACATCGTAATGAAATTGAATTGGCTACTCGAAAAAAAATCACAGAACAAAATTATGGAAGCATAATCCAGTTTAAGAAGAATCAACTTGATGCCGGTCTCATGTTTAATCAAGTGACCTTTTCATCTCCTGTTCTTCGTTCATCATCAGCCTACAATCAATTTTCATTTAACGGAATTAAAAATCAGAATTTCGGAATCTATTTGAACTATACGTTTCAGAACACAACCTTCTTCAGCGAATTCTCCACCTCTATTAAAAGAGGGTCTGCACGACTAGCCGGAATACTTTGGAGTTTAACACCGAAGCTTGACATCTCTCTTGTCTACAGAAAATACGATCGAGGCTACTTTTCATTTTACTCCAACGGCTTTGCTGAGAGCAGTGTTACCCAAAATGAAAGCGGAATGTATTGGGGCTGGAAATATCGTTTCAATAAACAATTCAATACTTCAGGCTATGTAGACTTCTTTACTTTTCCATGGCTAAAATTCAGAAGCTATTCTCCTTCCAATGGTCACGAATGGTTGCTTCGATTTACCTATCAGCCTTCAAAGACCACGAATATTTTTCTTCAGGCACGCGAAGAATCGAAACTTCGAAATCTATCAGACGATACAAATTTGTATAAAACTGCGGTCGGTAAGAAACACAATTACTGGATCAACTTTGACTATGGTATTGGGCGAAAAATAAAATTAAAATCTAAGGCGCAGTTCAGCACATTTGAAATAAATCATCATACAACGAGTGGCCTTGCTTTGCTGCAAGATGTATCCTTCGAACTAGGTAAGTTCGAAATCACGGCACGGCACGCGCAATTTGATACAGATGATTATGACAACCGTCAATATGTTTACGAAAGGGACGTTTGGCTCGCTTACTCATTACCCGCTTACGATGGTGTTGGCATTAGAAATATGATGATGATAGAATTCAAAGCGAATCGAAAGTTAACTTTCTGGCTTCGATACACGCATACACGGTTTACGGATCGTGATGAAATAGGATCTGGAGTTGATACCATCGCAGGAAATATCCGAGACGATATTAAGTTTCAAATGCGTGTCAGACTTTAATCACCACTTCTCTTAATACGTTAACAAGGTGACCTTTGCTATTTTACCTATCTCCACAACGGAGATGATGAGTATATTTCCATAATCATCATCCGAAAAGTCACCATACTCTTGTTTGCCGATTAAAAGATTGGCCATCCATGGAATGGTATTGGAATGACCGCTAATTAGTATTGTACCTCCTGCATGCTTCTTCAACATGCTTCCAATTTCGCTCACTTCAAGTGCTTCGTAGTTTTGAACAATCAAATTCTTTGCATTGGCAAGAGGTAGGACTGTATTTTTTGTTCGTTTGAAGTTGGTGGAGTAAATCGCGTCAACAGGTGTTTTGCTTAACATATCCGCTAACCGTTTCGCACGGTCAACACCTTCTGGTTCTAGTTCAGGGTCTTTGGTTCCGTCAATCACTTTCTCTGCGTGGCGCACAAGAATGAAAGTGGTGATTGAGTTTTTTTGTGCTGTGACAGTAAATGCCAGAATCGAAAGAACAAAAACCAGAAGCGCATTCTTCATATCTGTGGAGTCTATTACTTATGCTTCGCCTGAATTTCCGCAGGGACTGTACAGTTATCTTTTCGTCTTGTATCGGCCAAATGAAAAATCTTCCATCCGTCTTTGCCTTTAAATAAATGAAAAGCGTCTACTCCACAATGACTGAATTTGTTACCAACATAAAAAGCATAATCACACCACGCCTGGGCAAAGTCACTGTCAATTTGAATTTTTAAATTCCAGATTTCTTCATAGTAAATTTCAGGATGTGGAGTTCCAATGGCTTTTAAGAAATCAGCCACTGACGATTCATGTTCAATAACTGCTGCATTATTTTTATCGCGAGCGATGGTAGCCAGTGTAACCTGTTGCGCAAAAGCGGAATGTAATTTTGCGCTATCGCCTTTCTCTATACTGATGAATAAACGATGGATCACCTCTCTGACATTGTCCTTATCGGTTTGCGCCAGACTTGGGACGCTTGCTATAATCCCAAACAACAACAAAAGAAGGCTCAATTGATTTTTCATACGCTAAGGGTAAGGGTGTAAAGTCACCAAAATCCTACTCAATGGAAAGAAAATTTACTTTAACGGCAGCTTCTTCGCTCGAATGCGAAATATGAAGAATAGTTGTTATTTTTAGCTAATTTATAACTTATCATGAAGATCAAAAGCCTTTCAACCCTCCTCCTTTGTCTAGTCCTCACTTCTACCCTGTTCGGGCAAAGGATTGACAGTTTACTTGGAGTTTTAGATACTACCAAAAACGAACGAAAAGTAAAAACATTGAATGAACTCTTTCGGGCGACCTTGCAAAACGAACCTGTGAAAGCGGTGGGATACACTCGCGAAGCCTTAAACCTGGCCACTGAGATCAAAGACAAAAAAGGGATGGCGGCTTCCTACAACAACTTAGGAATTGCTTATAAAAACCAGGGCGCCTTTGATAAGTCGCTCGACTATTACATGACCTCATTAAAACTATATGAGGAAATTCTGAACAAAGAAGGTATTGCCACAACGAAGAATAACATCTCAAACATCTACGCTATCAAGAAAGACTATGCGCAAGCAATGAAATACCTTGAAGAATCGTACAATCTGTTTCTGGAATTAAACGATCAGGTGAGAATGATTGGTTCGATGAATAATCTTGGAAATCTGAACATCGAAATGCAGCAGTATGAAAAAGCGATGGGCTATTTTTCAGAAGCGTATCAACTTGCTGAAAAAAGAAATGAAAAATATGCGGACCCGCTCATTAATATGGGGAACATATATTTTAAGAAAGGTAATTACGATAGCGCCATCCAACATTATGAAAAAGCGCTTACTATTGAACGTGGAAATAACAACAAGCTAAGTGTGCTTAATATTGTTACCAACCTCGGAATTGCCTATGCAAAAGGCAAACAACCCAAGCCTGCTAAACTCTATTTGGATGAAGCGTATTCATTGTGCAGTGAACTTCAAGCCTATTCATTTCTGCCTGCTATTTATAAAGCTGTTGCCGAAAACTTTGCGAACGTAGGCGATTTCAAAAAAGCATACGAAACAGAAGTGAAGTATGATGAGGCACGCGAAAAAATCTATGGTGAAGAAAGCAGTCGCAACATTGCACAGATGGAAATGATTGTTGGCTTTCAACAAAAAGAAAAAGAACTGGATATCCTGAAGAAAGACGATGAAATCACCAAACTTGAATTACAAAGAAGTCGCTTATTCATTGTGCTCGTTATTTTAGGTATACTCATGATTATTGGTGGACTGAATTTCTTCTACCTCAGCAAGCGGAAAGTCTTTAAAAAGAAATCGTCACAGGCTAAATAATTTAGTAGCCCTTCATGGATCTATTCATTAATATTCTGGGGTGGATTGGCTCAGTAGAAGTGCTTGCCGCCTACGGTCTGAACAGCTATCAGAAAATAAAATCAGACTCTATTCTCTTTTATATTCTGAACCTTACCGGAGGCTTGCTGCTCATCGTTTACTCGGTTTATAAGGAAGCCTTTCCCAATGCGTTTATTAATATTGTTTGGGTCATCATAGCGATAATAGCATTGCTGAAGATTGGGAAGAAATAAAGTGAAAGGCTTATTCCAAATTTTGCGATAATAAGTAGGGATTCGGTAAAGGTGAAATCACTATATTTGCCCAGCGGCTATGCAGAAAAAACTCATACTTGATTCCGATCTCCTAGACCTTACCATTAGCCGTCTTTGTCAGCAATTAATTGAAAATCACAACGATTTCTCAGAAACAGTCATCATCGGAATGCAGCCTCGTGGCATTTTTGTGGCCGATATCCTGCATAAAAAATTAGAAAAAGACATTAAAAAAGATATCCCGCTAGGCTATCTGGACGCTACTTTCCACCGCGATGATTTTCGCAGGAGGGAAATTCCGGCCAAAGCCAGTGAGACGCGCATACCTTTCATTATTGAAGGTAAAAAAGTAGTACTGGTAGATGACGTACTCTTTACAGGCCGCTCCATCCGCGCTGCCATGGATTCAATGATTGCTTTTGGAAGGCCTGCCACTGTAGAACTGGTTGTGCTGATCGATCGTAAATACAATCGTGAATTGCCAATCGCTGCCGACTATGTTGGCAAGACAGTGAATACGCTTACCTCTCAGCGCGTTTTGGTTGAGTTGGAAGCACAAGGTCATAAACAAAATAAAATCTGGTTGATTAATAAGGATTAAGGTCTATGTCTAAACTCAGTCAAAAACACCTGCTCGGTATTAAGGACATCACTCGTGAAGACATTGAACTTATTTTTGAAACAGCCGATAATTTTAAAGAGGTCATTAACCGACCAATCAAGAAAGTACCTTCGCTTCGCGATGTAACCATCGCCAATGTATTCTTCGAAAACTCTACACGCACACGGTTATCTTTTGAACTCGCACAGAAAAGATTGTCAGCTGATGTAGTCAACTTCTCTGCATCGAACAGTTCAGTAAAGAAAGGCGAAACGTTACTTGATACTGTGAACAATATATTGGCCATGAAGGTGGATATGATAGTGATGCGACATGCAAGTCCTGGCGCTCCACATTATTTAGCAAAGCACATTAATGCCAACATTGTAAACGCAGGTGATGGAACGCACGAACATCCCACGCAAGCCTTGCTTGATGCTTTCTCCATTCGTGAAAAACTGGGAGATGTTTCAGGAAAGAAGATTGCAATTATTGGTGACATCCTCCACTCGAGAGTTGCACTCTCCAATATTTTCGCACTTCAAAAATTAGGCGCAAAGGTAATGGTATGCGGACCTCCTACTTTGCTACCAAAATTCATTAAACATCTTGGTGTAGAAGTTGAGTTTGATGTGCGCAAAGCCTTGCAATGGTGCGATGTGGCAAACGTGCTTCGCATTCAGCTCGAGCGACAGCACATTAAATACTTCCCATCCCTTCGGGAATATTCATTGTACTACGGCATCACCAAAAAAATACTCGACAGTCTAAAGAAGCCCATCATCATCATGCATCCGGGTCCAATAAATCGCGGTGTGGAATTGAGCAGTGATGCAGCCGATTCGTCTCATTCTATTATTCTTGATCAAGTTGAAAATGGAGTAGCCGTCAGAATGGCTGTTCTATACCTTCTTGCTGGGGCAACCTCGTAAATTGAGCACCATTCATTTGTTTGTGTCTCCTTCCCGACAACCTTTCATCTCAATTTCCGTCAACAAATAAAGCTACCATTCTATTCGAATGGTTTTCGTAGTTTTGCTTACTGAAACAACATCAAAATGATTTATAATTCCATAGTTGATACCATCGGTAATACCCCACTGGTAAAGTTGAACAAAATGACGAAAGGTATTGCCGGAACAATCGTGGCAAAAGTTGAATATTTCAACCCGGGCAATTCAACCAAAGATCGCATGGCGTTGAAGATGATTGAAGATGCCGAGAAAGCAGGTTTATTGAAACTAGGTGGAACCATCATTGAAGGTACTTCTGGAAACACAGGGATGGGGCTTGCACTTGCAGCAGTGGCAAAAGGGTATCGTTGCATTTTTACAATGGCCGATAAACAATCACAGGAAAAAATAAACATTCTGAAATCTGTAGGTGCAGAGGTAATTGTTTGTCCTACCAATGTTACTCCGGATGATCCGCGTTCCTATTATTCCATTGCGCGAAAACTGAATAAGGAAATTCCAAATTCGTATTATCCGAACCAATACGATAATTTATCGAACACCGCAGCGCATTATGAATCAACAGGTCCTGAAATCTGGAAACAGACCGAAGGTAAGATCACGCATTATGTAGCAACTGTTGGAACAGGCGGCTCAATGTGTGGAACAGCCAAATATTTAAAAGAACAAAATAAAGACATCGTTGCAGTTGGTATTGACACATACGGTTCGGTGTTTAAGAAATACAAAGAGACCGGCATCTTCGATGAGAATGAAATATATCCATACCTGACAGAAGGCTTTGGTGAAGACATCTTACCTAAAAATGTAAACTTTGATGTGATTGATCTCTTCATAAAAGTAACGGATAAAGATGGCGCGATTGGAGCACGCAGACTTTCACGCGAAGAAGGTCTCTTTGTAGGATGGTCTAGTGGCTCTGCTATTCATGGAGCGTTGGAGTATGCTCGTGAACATTTAAAGAAGGATGATCTGATGGTGATTTTATTACCCGATCACGGAACGCGTTACTTAGCAAAAGTGTATAATGATCAATGGATGAAAGATCATGGTTTCTTGGAAACAAGAGCATTCGGTTCAGCACGTGACATCCTTGCACATCGCAATGGCAAGGATAGTTTATTTACGGTGAATAAGGATTCGAAAGTAAGTGAAGCAATTTTGGTAATGAATAAACAAGGTATTGATCAAATCCCGGTAACGGATAATGGACAATTCATTGGAAGCGTGAGTTCGTCAAGCTTGCTGGAAAAAATTATTCAAGACCCTCAATTGCAAAGCAAACAGATTGGTGAAATCATGGATAAGCCCATGCAGTTTGTAGCACCCGACAGCACGCTTGATGTCCTTTCTTCCCTTCTTAACAAAGATAATCGGGCAGTATTAGTTCGAGATGACAAAGAGAAAGTGCACATCATTACGCAACACGATGTGCTTCAAGCGATGACTAGCTAAGGCAATTCAAGGTTCAAAGTTCAAGGTTCAAAGTTATCCGAGACTAAACTTGAACTTTGAACCTATCACATTACTCTTCTAGGATTTCTACTTCTACTCGAACATTTTCTTTTGCTTTCGCGCTCTCTTTATCGTGAATGCCTTTTTTACCTCCCCATGCTTTTATTTCCATGCGTGGTGCTTCAACACCACCATCAATAAGAAAATCCCGTATTATTTTTGCGCGTGCTTCTGAAAGTGCTTTGGCTGAACCTATGCCTTCCTTGGTATCCGCTAAGGAAAAGAAATTCTTAACATCACCTTGAGAAATAATTTTACCGCCAGCATTTCCATTGGTATGACCATGAATGCGGATTTTACATTTTGGATTTTCCAACATCATATTGAGTAATGCTTCAACTTCAAACCGTGATTCAGGCATCATAACAGCGGCATCCTTATAAAAGAATACATTATACATTACAACTATATCGCCCTTGCGCAACCGAATCAATTCAAAGGGAACAACTACCCCCTTCTCTTCATCCATTGTATTATTATCGCCACTCGGATTATTGTAGTCGATGTCAACTTGCAAAGTTCTGTACCCGAAAGCTTTAGAAACCAAGGCAACCTTGCCTGAGTTACTTTTAGGGGAAGGTATATAAACAACATCATTGGTTTTGAAGGAACCCATTTTTCTTGCGCGATCAATGTCCATTACGCTGACATCTCCGTTCACCACTTTTCGATCGCTTGCTCTGAATAATTCAAAAAAGAATTTTTTACCATCTCCAACCGGAGTTTCATTTACGGGCTGCTTGATCGCTGGTTCTGGAGACATCACAACCTGGTCAGTAGGCACATCTTCAATCTTCTCTTCTGTAATTGGATTTATATCTTGCTTAGGAGTTTCAATTTCACCGATAGTACCTTGATAAACCCACGAATCAGTAAACGAAGTTTGTTCACGCAGGCGCTTGGCCTCTACCATTGCTTCTTCCTTATTCTCCGTTGTTAAGGTAAATACATAATACAAATTCCTGTCTGGATTGAATTCGTACTTTGTTTTAAACTGAAGATCAACTGCCTTCTCGGTAAACCGCTTAGCATTTAACTTAACACTAAATGCACCAATAACCACAACGTAATGTGGAGCATTAGGTAATTTCTCTAACCTGTTTTGAGAACCAAAACTAATTGTAGCTGGGAGTAGCTCTGCCAACAGACAAAGCAAAACAAAGGCTTTTCGAGTGTCCATAACTATTGCATTTTGTCAACAAAAGAAACACGAAAAGCCGCGTGAAGATTTTAATTCTCTAATATTTCTATCTCAACACGTACGTTTTCCTGAGCTCTAGCGCTGTGTTTATCGTGAATCGGTCGTTTACCTCCCCATGCTTTAACTTGCATACGGTTAGTATCAATTCCATTAGACAATAAATAATCGCGAATGATTGATGCACGTTCTTCCGATAATTCTTTCGCAGAACCAAAGCCGTCTTTCGTATCCGTTAAGGAGAAGAAGCTTGTACTTCCTTTACCCATCGAAATGATTTTACCATGGGCACCACCATTGGCATGACCATGTATTTTGATTTTATACTTCGGATTCTCCTTTAGCATATCAAGTAAACTCGTTACTTCAAACCGGGACTCTGGTCGCATGATACTCGCATCTTTGAAGAAGTAAACATTATACATTACTGCGATGTCTCCTTTCTGTAATCTCACTAATTCGAAGGGAACTACTACTGCACCGTTTTCACTTTTCTCAATCCCCTCGCCTTCTGGTGTTGTATAACTAACATCGCGTTGTACTTTACGGTATCCAAACACTTCGCATACTAACGATACATTACTACTCTTACTCGCAGGACTTGAGACCTTAACTCCCATGTTACCTTTATAGGTTCCCATCTTGCGCGTACGATCAATATCAATTACATCAACATCACCTTCTACACTCTCGTTATCAACTGATCTGAAAATCTTAAAAAAGAAATTAGCGCCTTCAACACCATGATCCAGTTCAGAAGATTGATCTGTTTTTGATTCAGTGTTAGACGAAGAAGTGGATTGATCTGCAACTGTTAATTGCTCCCCAGTTGATGCTGTGTTCTGCTGAGACGGCTCTGTAGTCGTGGTCTGTGGCAAGGCAGCGGTTGTGCCTGCAGATACTAAACTACTTCCTTCTTGTTGTGTCGAGGCGGATGAACTATGGCCAGGATCATTCTCCTGAACATGCTCTATCTTTTGTTCCGTTACCGGATTAATATCTATTCCATGGACTGTCATCTGCTCTGACCCAGACGACATCATGCTACCCAGCATTCCATTATAAACCCACGTATCAGAAAACTCAGGTTGCTTTCTTAAACGCAACGCTTCGTCAATGGCTTCGGCACGATCAGCTGTGCTCAGCACATAAACATAGTAAAGATTGCGATTGGGGTTAATCATAAATTGAGCATGCAAATTTTTCTTATTTGCTTGCTCGGTAAATCGCTTGGCGTTATTCGGAATAGCAAATGCTCCGATTACCACGAAATTGGGTGTTTCGGTAA
Source organism: Chryseolinea sp. (assembly GCA_031412655.1). Classification (GTDB taxonomy): domain Bacteria; phylum Bacteroidota; class Bacteroidia; order Cytophagales; family Cyclobacteriaceae; genus Chryseolinea. Next base: position 50,137 of record JANODK010000230.1, on the reverse strand, counting down.
AACTTTGATGTTCCTGACGCGCGGCAACGGTGGGCTGAAATACTATAAAAGCTGAAAAAATGCCCACCAGTGCAAAAAATTTCTGGGTCTTCATAGCACATGGTTTTAGTCTATAGGCAATAAACCTAACACGAATATAGTAAAGAATTAATACATAGCAAGTAATGATCTACGAATCAGTCAATTAGAAATTAAAGCACTTCAAAGCTCTGTTCTAATGATTCCCCATTCTCATCGACTAAAGTAAGCTTATGTTTACCAAAACCCGATTTTAAGGGCAAGCGATGGGTTTTTTGGGTGCTCCCAATATAATTTCCATCCAAGTGCCAATAGACTCTTATTGCAGGGTTACGATGGGCAAGTTCAAACAAAGCGCTGCCCAATTTCCCATCTAATTCTCTCGGGATAAAGATTTTCGCGTTGGGCTTTGGGTAAATCAAATCCATGGCTACTAGTGGTGATGCAGCCTGGCAATCACTTCTAAAAGGTGGTAATGCTTTATACGATGCATTCCGCTGTCGATAATAATACTCTTGCGATGGTGGTAACACGAACCAATTCGCATCCATCATCTGATCAAGTGATTCACACTCGCTGTGTACCCTAAATTTTTTATTGGATGACAGATGTACCTTCTTATGATAGGAACAAGGCACAGTTTGTAAACCAGCTTTTGTTACCCAAACTGTATCAACTTCATTACACAAATTAGTATTACGATGTCCACTCAATGAACATATCGTAATCTGTTGCATTTCTGTCTTGGGTTGTTGAAACCAACCGGTATTCGGAAGTTGTGAAAAGATATCAAACATCACAGGTGATGCTGCTTCTGTTCCGGTAAGTCCGGGTCTTCCTTCTCCATCCGCATTGCCCACCCAAACACCCACTACATATCCAGGCGTTACGCCAACGGCCCAGGCATCGCGAAAACCAAAACTTGTTCCGGTCTTCCATGCAATCTTTTTCGAATGACTGAAATACCTCCACCCTGTTTCTTCACCGGGTCGATAAACTTCTTTCAACACATCGAATGTTTGATAAATAGATGCTGCGCTTAAAATTGAATTCTCTTCTAAGTTAGGTGATTCATTTTTCTGTATCGCTGTTGAATCCTGTTTGATAAAACGCAACGAATGAAAATCACTTTGGTCATACTTATTCTTTCCAGGATGCTGAAAAAAATTATTTAGCGTTCTGGCCATCGAAGCATACATGCCACTAACATCCCACAACGTTCCTTCAGCTCCTCCTAAAATTAAGGAGAGCCCATAGTGATCAGCAGGTTTATTTAACGTTGACATTCCAATATTTTTTAAGAGCGAATGAAATTTCTCATACCGATAATTTCGCAACATGTGCACAGCTGGAATATTGAGTGAACGAATCAATGCTCTATTTGCCGGCACTGCTCCATCATAACTCAATGAAAAATTTTGTGGAGCAAATCCATTGATCATGGTTGGAATATCAGGCTGCAATGTTCTTGAAAGCATTTTTCCTTCATCCAGCATCGCTGCAAAAAGAAATGGTTTTAAAATACTTCCTGTGCTGCGTGGCGATGTAATGACATCAACAGCATCTCCATAATGTCCACGTTCTTGGACTTCCGTGTTGCCAACATAAGCTAATACATTACCGGTGCTTACCTCTACTACTATAGCCGCAGCATTGAAAACCTGATTTGCTTTTAATCGCTGATGATGATCGTGAATAATTTGTTCAATTCGAATTTGAAGTTGTTCTTGTATGGTGGATTGAATTTTCTTTTGAGCATAACCTTCTTTTGATATTCTCGCCAATAAATGTCTGGCATATCGAGGTAGAGCTTGGGGCGCTTCAGGTATGTTTTCATCCTTTGCTAATGAACAGGTAAAGGCATCAATCGCATTTGTTTCTTGTAACCGATCCAAAAGTCTATCGCGTTTTGCTTTCAGTTGATCTCTGTTTTTGCCAGGATGAATAAGTGATGGAGCATTTGGCAATACTGCAAGTAACGCAGCTTCTCCCCATGACAGTTCCTGTGGATCACGGCCAAAGTATCGCCAACATGCGGCCTCAAGTCCCACAACATTTCCACCAAATGGAGCATGTGATGCGTACAATCCAATGATCTCATCTTTCGAGTATCGAAACTCTAAACGCGTGGCCAATACTATTTCAATTGCCTTTTGAAAAAGTGATCGAGGCTTTCCTTTTCGCGAAAGCCGGATGACTTGCATAGTAATAGTACTCCCTCCACTCTTTACTTCTCCTGCCTGAATATTTTGCTTCATCGCACGGCCAAGCGAACGAAGATCAACTCCCCAATGATTTCGAAAACGCTTGTCTTCAAAAGCAATCAAAGCCTGTGCAAATTTTTTAGGTACTGAATCAACTTCCGGAAAACGCCATTGACCATCTTCAGCAATGGAGGCGCTGAGGAGTTCCCCTTTGTAATCTTCTAATACTGTGGAGTATGGATCGTTGAAAAATGTACTGGGTAAACAAAAGTAATAGATCACTAGGGCAACGAATGTTACGACAAGTGCTAGTCTGACTCTTAGTTTGCTTTTCACAATGAACAAAAATAGGAAGTTAAAGGAACGATTTTACTTCCTTGTCAAATTGAATTTCATTATTAGAAACTTGAATGATGCAGTACGGTTTCTTCTATACTACGGACGCTGCTCCTTTTTGAAGATCAATTCATAATTCATAAACCAGAACGTGCATGCTCTTTAACTTCCTCCCATGTAAAGCTTTTTGATTCCCCACTCGCATGCCGTGCTGCACGTTTATCCAATTCTTCCTTTTGTGAATCGGTCAGGATAATTTCTTCTTGCTCCAAAATAGCATTCAGTTCATTTAATAGATCTTCATCATTGGTTTGAATAACTTTTTCAATAATGGCATACTTCGTTGATTGAACTTCCATAAGTTTACTTTTTGATAATCAAAGATAATGATTTACATACACTGTTTAATGTCACTTTAAATCCACATAAAAGGAATGGTATTCCTCATTATTCTTCATAATAAACAATGTGGGTTAATATTGCTGATTTACTTGCGCATGTTTGTTGGTGAGGAGCACCAACAAAGGCTAGGTACTATGCTCGATATTTTTCAAAAAAAGAAACTATTCCAACACAATTCTCCTTGTTGCCACCTTCCCTTGTTCAAGTTCAATCGTTACAAAATAAATCCCTTTGTTGTGTCTTTTCAGGGATAAAGTATATGATAATTCCGGAAAGGAAAGTTCATGTTGTTCGATCATTCTACCCATCGCATCTCGAAGGGATATTTTAGTTATTGGAATGCTTTTAGAAGTAGTAACAAACAAGTCACTCGCTGGATTGGGAGTTACATAAACAATATTCGAAAAAACGTTCTCTTCTACAGAAGTGACAACTTCTTGACTAGGTATGAATAACAGGGAACAATTTTCAGGATATGCACCATCATAGTTGGCAAAATAGCGTAAAATTTCATACTTGCTTTTCACCAGGTTAAACTTAAAGAATGTTCCATAGTAGGAGTACTCACCTCCATAATGTGTCAAGCCATATAAGGTAGTGTCATTGACCTGAATTAGTCCGTTATACATATCAATGATTCCGCCACTACTGGTTTCGTTGGATTTGAATGTGTAGACTTTGCTAAAGATTTTTTCCTGCGGATCAAATTTAAAGATTTGGTCCGGTCCAGCAGAAGGATTTTGTCCACTGGAACTTAACCCAAATAAACTGCCATTTGAGAGGCGAGTGAGTTTACCACCATAAGGTGCAACTCCATCGTCTGTACCCTTGAAGTCATACTCATCAAAATATACATTTGTAGTTAAATTGTATGAATAGATGTATCCATTAGAATACGCTCCTCCATCAGGCATCGTTCCATACAATATAGCATCTGACCCTATAGTTACTCCAGCCCAGGGAAACGATCCATCCACACCTCCATTGTATTCATGTAATTTCTTATAGTCGCCTGTGTCGGGATCAAATTCAAAAATTACTCCACGCGAATTGACTCCACCAATCCATGCTGTGCCATAAAGTTTGCCGTTGTTTCCAAGTGTTAGTGTACTTATAGGAGCATATCCGGACGTGCTGTTGAAGTTGATTTTTACGGTCTGTACATTTGTTGCCGGGTCGTATTCAAACAATACACCTACTCCGCCAACTCCTCCATCCCTGGTCATTCCATACAACTTTCCGTTTGGTGCTGCTGTTAGACTACCTCTTGACTCTTTACCATTAGTTCCGTCAAAATCAATCTTCTTTGTGAAGGTCATATCCGAAGGATCAAACTCAAAAATCACTCCTAAATTGTTTAATCCGCGTTCGCGGGTTACACCATAAAGTTTTCCATTGGACGCTCTGCATAGGCTTCCGGTAGGACCCCAGCCCTCTGATGTTCCATTAAATTCATGCCGAACGACATAGGTATTGTCTGCCAGATTATACTCAAAAATTATCCCGGCATTATTTTTCCCACCAGATGCAGTTACACCCCAAACTGATCCTTGAGCGAGTAAGGACGAAGCACTAAGCATTAAGAATGTTGACATAATCAATTCAAATAAATGACGATCTTGTAGTAAAATCAGGAGACGCGAAAATGTTTTCAAGGATGGTCTATTAAATGGTTAATGTACAAAACTAAATAAAAATTAATACTACTCAGTTAAATTAATACACCACATGTCCTTGTTAGCATTCTTTACCAACAAGGGTACAAAACGTCAGGACGCACAAGCTTTACCTGTCACAACGAGAATTGCCATTAGCTTGTTATTTTTCATATTATACAACGTTATTCAAATCGCTTATCCACTTGCGCATGTTTGTTGGTGAGGAACACCGACAAAGGCTAGGCTAGGTTAACTTAGGGCAGTAATAGACATTAAAATGACCAGTATTAGAATCGCTACAACAAAATATTTTCTTTGATTCATCCATTTATTACTGAACTCAATAAAATCATAATTCCTATATAAATTTGGATACTCAGAAGGATCTGGAAGCGCGCCCTGTAATCTAAAAAAGCCATGATATCTTAGCTTCAAATTTTCTCGCTCTTTATAAGAAATCAAACCAGTCTCAAAAAATCCTTTAATTAATCTCCGCAATCATATAAATTTAAAAAGAGTAAAATATACAAAGGCGAATACGTGAAGGATCAATAAAATAAAACAAAACAAAGAATGCTTAGCGTTTCCATATTCTTTTAATTTTTAATAACAAACATCTAGATTAACTCTCACGCCTGCGCCCTTGTTAGTGTTATTTATTAACAGGGCGCTGGCAAAGTTGAAGATGAACACCAACAAAGGCTAAGGCGTTGAATCAATGTTCTTGCGGTCGTGAAAATTCAATAATATTTTCTGAACTATACTCATTGGCTTCGCTATCTTTTACAAATAGCCGCGCGCGTTGGCCAAGTTTTAAACACGTATTTTTATTTGCAATATCTTCTGGTGTATTCATAGGCTGAAGTGCCGGATACCATAAAACTCTACCTGGTTTAGTGAGTAGTAAAGTAGGTTTGCTCCATTGAACTGCATTGTCACCTTCGCCCAAGTCTTTATTCATATTGAATGAGATATAAACACTACTCCCTCTCCAGGAATAATCTTCAACCTTACCCATTAACATCACCCAACAGTTAAGATAATAATTCCAACTCACCGATGGCCCCCAATGATATTGCCCTTTTATGGATGCGGCCCCGCCTCCTTCCTCGCGGGAAATTTGAAGGGAAGAAATTGGACTGCCTGATGCGTTATGAGGTGTGGAAAAATCTTTTCCATTCCAACGCATTGCTTTACCCTCCGGATTGTTAAGATCACTTAATTTTATTCGGGCCACGCTTATGCATTGCCCTTTCCTTTCGGTATCCTCATCATACTTAGCAGAATCATATTTTTCGGGATAGCTATATTCTCCATAGAAGAGATATAAATAATTGCCGCTCTTTACCGCGGAGGGATCGCCAACACCACCGGCAAATGTTTTTGATTTGTTATGCGGCAATAAAATCATGCGAGGTTGTAAGTCTTCTATAAAGATCCCCCGGTTATCCCAATGTTTTCCACCATCAGTGGATTTCATTATACCAATTCGACAAACAGCAGCTGCGGATTCTGGTCCCCGTAACCCTTGCGGCCACTTTTGGTTTTTGTAACCGATCCCAGTTGATTCTACGTAGGGAAGTGTTTCTGGATAATTTTCATTGTGATAAACACCATACAGTGTTTTACCGGTTGCATCGCTACTATCCTGGTAAACTGTTTCAAACCAAACGGCTCCATGTAAACCAACCGTACCCGGTGGAGTATTTAATGGCATTACGGGTTTCTTGAATTGGTCAGATGGCGTTAAAAACACTTCATCAGCATGAATTCCATCGGCATATTTTAGCTCATCTGAATTACCCCAAACTGGGTCTTCACCATACTTGCCGGGAAAAATCCGAAGGGTATCACCAATCCAAACTTCGGCCATGTTGCAGTCCACGAAAGAATTAAATTTGAATTTTTCAGTTGGAATAAGTTGAAAGGTAGGAAGATCAACTGTTTTACTTTTATTAGTCTGGGTTTGACAGGTAGTTAAACCGATCAGCAATCCTAAAAGCATTACCTGAGATAAAGAATATTTTATTTTCATACAATAATGTACAGACTCATGGACAGATTTCAAAACTCTACCTTCGCTTCTCAACATCATTGTTTGTTGGTGCTCTTTACCAACAAGGAACGATGTTAAATGTCTCTTAAATCAACATAAAAAGCATGATAGTATTAAACTCCTTTTTCATAGGTTAATACCGGTTATCCAGTTGTGCATGTTTAATGGCGAGGAACACCAACAAAGGCGAGGTGAACAACTAATGTACCCTGTCAGATTCTTTTTTGAACATCATCCATTCGATAGATATATTAATACTGCATATCCCAGATAAAATTACAATAAAATTGTCTATTCCGGCCACATTAGAAAATACTAATCCGGTCAATATCAAAGGAGTTAAAAAAAAACCAAAAGCATTAAGCACTTTAGTCCCCTTCATTGCTATCTTTTTTCTTTTAAACAATAGAAGTTTAAATATTCCAATTGAAATAAGGCATGGCGTGATAAGCAAAGGGATGATCATCAAGACCAGTCCTTCACCCCCGAGATGATTTCCAAATAAGCTAGCGTAGTCTTTATGCATAAGTATCAATGAGAAATAAATACATACTCCTAAAGCATTTAAAATAGTATATCGTATCATGGTTTTATTTTATTCTCCTTTCTTCAAGAAATCACTAAGTATTCTTGCTAATTCTGACACCGGTCCATAATGTTGTAAACCTTCAGTTTTATTCCAACACTTATTCAAGTCTTCACTATAAAACTTCTTATACTGTTCTTGTATTTTTGTTGTATCGTTAAAAATAGGATAAGGAATCTTCTCACACCTGATTTTGTAGCAAAGAGACGAATCAGGCTCAATCTTCTTGTACGTTTCAATCGTTAGGTCATTTGGAAATCCAAAATTGAAACTAACATAAGAAACCTCTCGTGTTTCAAAACTTACATGATACGCACAATAAAAGTTGCTTAAAAACTTATTATAATAATTGGTCTCCTGGTCAATCATGGGGTTAGGCATAAAAAGAGTCAAAGCCTTATCATCAAGAATAAACAAGCACGGTATAGCCGTGTCTTTAAAAAATATAAAGCCAAAAAGACCACCATCATTTTTGACATAAAGAACTTTATTTCCCCATGTTTTATTTAAGTCTATTCGATATTTTATTTCGTGATAAGACTTATACTCCTTACATCTAAATCCTTCTTTTTTTAGATATTCAATAAAAGAATTAGAGTGACTACTAGAATAATTAGAGCTACAAAATATCAGGCAAATAGCGAATATTAATTTACTCATTATTTAAAATTTTTAGTCTCACGCCCTTGTTGGTGTTCTTCACCAACAAGGGCATGCAGACTCTCAATTATTTGTATTACGGATTAACAGCCACCGCCTTCACCACCTCCACAACCTGTCCTTTCTTCCGCGCATAAATACTATGATCATACATCGCTTCACAACTTACAGCAGGTAAGTAATAGCTACCGGCATAACTTGCCGTAAGTATCGTATTGAAGGTACGCACGCTTCCCGGAGATAAATCGAAGTAGGTATATACCCGATCATCGCGAATGTCCTGATAATTTCCGCGATCAGTTTTGGTTGTGTTTTCATCATCATTCAGACGGAGATTATTAATCTCCCAACCCGAAGGGAATATTTGAGATAAGGCCATGTTTTCATACTGACCACGAAGTCCAGGATTTTTCACAGAGACACTTACTATGAACTCAGTGCCTTGTTCCAATTTCGTTGGATCAATTACATTTCCTTTTGAATCGAAGTAGCTTGTGGTAAGCACAAGGTTGTTTTCTTCCGATTCTTCTAATCCTCTTGCCGGTATACCCGTGTTGATTACACGCACAAATAAACTTCCACCACTTTCGTTCGTGATATTGATGGCGTTCTTCTGCACACCGGTAATCGATAATGGAACTTGTGAAAGCGGTAAGTCTGTACTGGCGTGAACCGTTTTACCTCCATAGGTATAAGCGAATTTAAGATCACCGCGTTTCTCTTGTGCTACAAATAGTCCAACGGATTTTAAACAGAACGCTATCGTCTGTGTACTCATCCAGTAACTGTTCGAACTGAGTTGAGATGAAATCTCTTTCAGTAACTCAAAACCTTTAGTCTTTTCATCCAACAACACAAGTGTTTCAAGTATGATTGCTTTGTCACGTAAGTCGCTTCCGTATGAATAACTCAACTCCTGATACGGTTTTATTTTTGTTGTCAGTGCGTTTACAATTTTCTTTGCTGCCTCTGGTTGTCCTGCTTTAACATAAGCAGCAGCCAGTGTCCATTTTGTTGAAACAGAAATATCCGGCATCTCGCGCAATCTGTTCATTGCACTTAACTCCGCAGCTCCTGCAGCAGCTAACGTATATAAGCGATACGCTTGCATATGATCGGTGTTGTAATATTTGTATTCATTTCGCCTCCACTCCATGGCTTTGTTGCGTTGATATTTTTTCCAGCGTTTCAACATATCAGCCGGAACATAATATCCTTTGCTCTCGGCTTCAATTAAGAAATGTCCGGCATAACTTGTTCCCCAACTATCGGCATCTTCATAACCAGGCCAGTAAGCAAATCCACCATCGCGTGTGATAAACATCTTGATGCGTTCGATGGCCTTTGTTACATTATTTTTTGTTCGTGCTTTCTCTGCATCCGTAAGCGTCTTCACTACATCCAGATACAGTTGAGGGAATGCAGCCGAAGTGGTTTGTTCAATACATCCGTGTGGATACTCTATTAAATATTTGAGACGATAGCCAAGGTTGATTGGGGGAATGGTAGAAATTTCTAATACCGCTGCATTCGTGCCAGCAACTCCAACGGGAACAACACTTCCATTCCAAGTCTTACCTTTCTCCAGGAATGTTTCGGATACCTGACTGATGGGAGGATTCGGATTGCGCACTTCAATTTCAATTTCATCTGTCGATTGAATTGAACCGGAAGAAGCGATCACCGTAATTTTTCCAATACCGGTTTCTGATTTCACCGCCAGGTCGAAGTCAACGGTAAGATCACCCGATGCTGACATGACTACATTACGCGATGAACCATTCGGAAGTGACAGCGGACCTTGGGTCTTGATTTCAATTTTTACATTTTTGATTTTCTTGTCTTGAGTGAATAAGGTAATCGGAAGCTTTAATGTTTCTTCAGGACCGAGCACGCGTGGCAAGGTAGCCAATACCATAAGCGGTTTACGCACTGGTGTTATTTTCTCTGCATGTCCGTAAGCTCCTTCATAGCCTGCAACAACCATAGTTTTAACAGAACCAATGTATTGTGGCATCGTGAATTTTATTTCTTCAGTTCCTCCATCAATAGTTATCGGGCCAAAGAATTTCACCACTGCTTTAAAACGATTGGCGCGTGGATCTTCTTCTTTGGCTTTCATTTCATCATCACCACCAATAGCCAACAATCTTTCGATGCGCGAACCAAAGGCTCCCATTACATCATCATACAAATCCCACGTTTTGACTCCGAGTGCTTCGCGTGCATAAAATTTCTTCCATGGTTCTGGTGTTTTGAATTTGGTGATGTCCAATAATCCTTCATCGACCATCGCCAGGGTAAACGTCATCTTGCGTTTCGATTTCTCAGAAACTTTTATGGTTACTTCTTGTCCGGGTTCAATTTCATTTGGCATTGTGATGACGGGCTCAATGTGCGTTGCAGGATCTTCAATACCTATCGGGATAACACCATACAATCGAATTGGTAAATCATTGATCGTTTGTGAATGTGGCTGTAGCAAACTAACATTGACAAAAATATTCGGTGTCATCTCCGCAGTTGCATCAATTGTAAAAGGGGTATCTCCTTTTTGTGTTTCTACCCAGAATGTATTCAGAATTTTACTTCCGTTTTCAATCGACACTAATGCGCGACCTTGTCCGCTGCTTGGTATGGTGAGTTTTATTTTCTCGCCTACATTGTATTTCGTTTTATCAGAAGAGAACGTAAGCTTTGTTGCTCCACCTTTATCCTGGCGACTGTATCGGCTGTAATATCCGGGCTGATCAATGTAAACTGTTTTGCCCGTGCAATGCCCTGAAACTGGATCACACACGCGGATGTAGTAGGTTCCCCAATCGAGCGTAGGCACAGAGAATTTCCAACTTGCTTTTCCGTTCGGTGCATTTAATGTTCCGGATGCAATCTCTTGTGCATTATTACCTTGAACATAGTTCGCAATATTATCCTGCGAACTATCCCACCACCAATACCGCTCCAGACGGTACAAACTAATTTGTGCTCCGTTTCTTGCAACCGGATTTCCATCGACATTCAAAAACGCAACATCAATTCGATGGGTACTATCGGTGTAAAGCATTCCACTATAATCCTCTCCCTTCGGAGTTTTTAATCCAACATAGGATTCGTATGGATAATAAGGTAAACTGAAACGATCGATGCTGAAGTTACCACTCTCTTCAAAAACTTTTCCGCGGAATACAGCCGTCATAAAACCAGGGAAGGTAGCAGACGATTCTAACGTTGCATTAAACGTGGCCTTTCCTTCTGCATCCGTTGAGCCTTCAAAAACAGTTTGTGTTTCGGGAGTGTAATACCCAGATGGCTCTTCAAAAATATAATCATCGTATTTAGTGAAGGTTGTATTCGATTTTAAAAGTGTTACATCGAAAGCTGCTTTCAGATTTTTTCCAAGCGCACCGTGAAGCCACTTCACATCAAGATTACCCGTAATGGTATTACCTGTGATTTTCTCAGTACCAAAATCAAGAAGGATTTTTAATCGATTCGGTTTAACCGTTTCAATTTTTACCTGCTGTGTAAATTCAGTTCCTCCAACTTTTATGCGCGCCATCCAATTTCCGGTTGGAGCATCAGATGCTGTGTTAGTAGCAAAAAGATAGAATCCATTTTCAGAAACCGATTTAACCTGACGGTTTGTAACAATGCCTTGTGGATTCTGTAATTCAAAAACCACAGGATGTGATGACGGTAATTTTTTGTTTTTGTCTTCGAGCATAAAACTCAAATACAACGAATCACCCGGTCTCCACACTCCACGTTCTCCATATATAAATCCTTTCAGTCCTTTGTTAATGTAATCTCCTGAAACATCAAAACCACTTAATGATAATGACTCACCATCAGTAAGGCGCATGTATCCGCGCTGCGCTCCGTTCTTCGCAATAATAGCGAAGGGAGTTTCCTTCGAATTGAAAACAGCTTTGCCATCGGAAGAGGTAGTCATTGTACCAAGAAGCTGTTGTTGGAAATCATAAAACTCCAATGACACATTCGAGATGGGTTGTGTTGTTTTTAAATCGGTAACGAACACAGTGGTAGTTCCATCGTCTCCGCGTTTGGAGGTAATGCCCAGATCAGACGCCAATACATTTTTCTTGATGGTCCTGGATGAAGAACTGAAGTAAGAAGAGTTACATGGATTGTCACGTTGCTCCCAATCGTAGTCATCATCGTAGTAGTATTCATCTTCATAATAGTAATCGCCCTGATAACCTTGATTATCACTAAAGCTTTCCTCTTCGACTTCCGCTTGATTATCGCCTTCTTCGCCTTCGCAGATGTATGACGAATATTGTTTTTTAAATCCTATTGAAATCTGGTAGATCGCTCCAGGCTCGGTATTGATCAGCGTAGAAAGATCCAATGTGTATCGATTCCATTTTCCAAGATCAGTAATACCGGTGTTGTCGAGTTGTACTTTCTTCTTTAATACAATTCTTCCAACACGATTCATATCGTAATTACCTTGTAGGTTATTGACTTGTAAGAATTGCAGAATGTTATTTTCAAAAATCTTCGTGATGGTTAAATCAACTGCCTTAAGATTTACCGCTTCGAATGGAAGAATCAACCCATCGGTGCTTGGCAAAATGTTACCCTTACCAACAAAGCGAACCAATGGTTTCATTTGTTCAAACGTAACCTCCGCAGTCAGAGACTCCTTCATTTTGTGATCACTGATATTTCGAATACCTGCTTCGATGCGCATGGTTTTCGATCCCGCCTGACGAACGGGTGGATATACCCAGATTTCATTATCGTGAATTTCAAAATCGAGTGTAAGGCTACGGTCTTCTTCAATGGTGATGAGTCCACCTAATTCCTGTTTCTCTTTTAAAGGATCTGAAAATTGCAGAACAACATATTGATTTGGATTCTGAATTACTTTCGTGTTCACTACTTTGAAATCACCCAGTGCAGGAATTTCAATTTCCTTTTCTTCCAATGTTTTGATTCCAAGACTACTACCATCAACCGATAAGTTCACTTTACTGGCCGCTTCCTTTCTCGCCACATCTTCAACCGTGAACATGTGTTGCTTACCTTCTGGTGTGTGAGTCCAGGTTACTTTCAAATCTTTTCCTTCCTGCTTTGCTTTCACCATGCTTTCAACGGCACCATCTTCAGCAAAATCGGCTGTGTTCAAAATACCTTCCACCCGTTGGCGGGTAAGTTCAGTCTTTATATAAGGCTTTATATTTTCAATGGACACTTCATAGTTCTGTGGCATTACCTGGAAGCTGTATTCAAATTTAGATAGCTCGCTATTAACCTTCACCAGCTTGCCGAGTTGAAAGGCGACTTCATAAATCTGCCCGGAAGCCATTCGAGCTTCTGGCCGGAACTCCACGGTATTCTTATCCAGCCAAACAGTTTTACCTTTTATCGAAGGACTAAAATCAAACAGCTTAACCGAAGTTTCTTGTCCAATGGAAGAAGAGTCGATCGCATCTTTCGCAAGGATGATGCGGATAGTCGAACCGGAAGAGACGACACCAGCAGTGTAAGAGGTGATGAATTCACCAAAGGCGGGGTTGATGTAAGTAGGCGATGGCTTTTTGCCGGCACTGTTCGTGAAATAAAAAATACCAATGGCAATAACAGCAACCGCCACAACACCGATGGCGATTTTTTTCCAGGGAAGGTTTTGCATAATTGTAGGTTGTAAGGAAGAGGTTAATCGAAGATAGTAAACAAAGATAGAGGAAGTCAGAATCTCTTAAAGGGCTGAACGGAAATTAATAATCTGTATTGTAAGAAATAGAAAAGTAAATCAATCATCCAATAGACCCCGTCATTGCGAGGAAGCTTTCATCGAAGCGATGAAAGCTTCCTCGCAATGACGCAAGACTTGGAAAAGAGAATTAAGGATTCGCTTTCGCTCTTCTCATTCTAATCTCGCGCCATGTGGTTAAGACAATACCTTCATCCTGAAGAAACTTTTTGAATGCCGGATCTTGCATGGCGAGCAAATCGCCTTTGCGGATGATACCTGAATTAGAAATATGTTTAAACACTTCAGTGGGTGCGGTACAATGCATGATGACCATCGTTAAACCCGGCTTAAGTTCCCGTATCGTTTTAATGTATTGCGATGTTGAAAACTTTTGCAAGTCGGCATCACTTGTTTTCTTGTCAGGATAATTCCAATCATAACTTACATTATGGAGATCATCCAGAACAGGCAATCCAGCGCTCCATATCATTTGACCAACCTGAGTGAATTGATTCTGTAATTCAGCCGTTACCTCTCTTTGCTTACCAATCATTGTATTGTGGCCACCGGGAAACATTACTGGAATTTTATTTTCGATACCTACTTTAATGTAGCGCTCTAAAAATTCGGGAGAGGCAAACAAGGTACCCATGTGCGAGTCCAAATGCGTTGGCTCGAAGCCCATGGTTCGGGCGCGCTCAAGCTGTGCGCGAATTTCCATTTCAACTTCATCAGCCTTCGCATTTTTTACTACATCTTCTACGGATGGCCAAAATGCTCCTTCTTTATCCACAAGTCCTGGCGTTGCTTTCATTCCAGATAAAGGTGACCAACGATAGTCATCCCATTCGGAAGTTAAGGTAAGATGAAGACCGGCATCAACGTTTGGATGTTCCTTTAAATAATGAACAAATCCGGGAACCCACGGACAAGGCATCATCACACTCACCGAATTGGCAACCCCTTTTTCCATTGCATTAATAACACCCTGGTTTGAATCAAACGACATACCTCCATCGTCAACATGCAGGATCAATACCTTCGCTCCTTTCGGGAAACCTAACTTTTCTGCGTAGGTCTGCTGAGCATTCGTTGGCTTAGATGGCTGAGCCTTCACTGGATTGGTTATATATAAAATGATAATGCAGGCGAGTAGAATTCTCGAAGCTTTCATATTGAAGGGATTAAAAGATTTGTAGGAGCAATTTAAGAGAAGTAAATGGTTTATGTAATCGAAGTGCATCGTTGTGTGCCAGAAAATGAGAAGCACGATTTTAAGTTCCCTATGGCACATGTTCACTACCCAATTCATTACGCTGGGTTAAAATCCAGCGCTACAAACAGGTAGCCCCGCTGGGCTAAATAAATTTGAGACAATAATTTTTTGAAATCCGAAAAGGTTAGGCTTGAGATGATAGTAGTAATCGATATGACGATTACCCAATCTCAATCACCACATCATCCGTAAGCGGATGACCAACACAAGTCAACACATATCCTTCTGCACGCTCTGATGCCGACAATCCCTCTTCTTCATCCAACTTCACTTTTCCAGAAAGACATTTTCCACGGCAGGCAGTACACAAACCACTTTGACAACTGTAAGGCAAATCAATTCCCTGATCTAATGCTGTTTCTAAAATAGCGCGGTTGGGTTGTACCACTACTTTGTATTCCTGACCATCGTAACGAATCGTGACCTCGCGAGCTTTTTGTTCACCTGAAGTTGCTTCCGGTTCTTTCTTCGCGTCTTTATTAATTGTGCCTTGAACAAAACTCTCTTTGAAAATTTTTACTTTCGGAATGTTTCTGGCTTCTAACAAAGTGTCTACGTTCTTCATCATCCCTTCAGGGCCGCACATGAGGTACGTTGTGTTGTCGATGCCCCAATCTGGAATGCGTTCGAAAAGTTTAGCAAGCATATCGTGGCTTAACAACCCGGAATAGCCTTGCCAGTTCATGGGTGCATTATCTAAAATATGAATGACATGGAAGCGTCCTTCGTCTGCTGTTTGCAATTCATCAAATGCTTTTCTGAAAATGATACTGTCGATATCCCGATTACAATATATAAGCGAGCAGATACTATCGGGTTCCTGATCAAGTGTACTTTTAATAAGCGACATCATTGGAGTAATACCCGAGCCTCCCGCAAACATAACGAGGTGACGCTTCTGGTCTTTCTTGTATTCGGTAGTGAATTGTCCCATCGGCTCCATCACCTTCACAGTATCTCCCACTTTTAAGTGATCAGGTAACCAGTTCGACATTAGACCATCGTCAACGCGTTTAATCGTCACTACTAAATCCTGATCAACAAAAGGGGAGCTGCAAAGTGAATACGCGCGTCTCACTTCTTTGCCTTGAACAGAAACAATGAGTGTTAAGAATTGTCCTGATTTATAACTAATCTTTTTATCAGCAGGCTGCTCGAATGCGATGGAAATAGCATCCTTCGTTTCGTGGATGATATTCTTAACCTTCAGATCGAAATAGTGAGGACCATTGTGATGTACCTCTTCTTTCTTTTCTGGTTTATCTGATTTTTTGAAGAAACTGAATGCCATGTTTTTTGTTCGTTATAATTTTGGCACTAGCAATTTTAGTGCTCCCTATTTAACTCTACTGTAAAAGTAAGCAGTAGGCATTCAACAGTAAGCAAAGGATCTAATTTAAAGTATACTATTTTTTTGCCTATTACACTTGTTTACTGCTTACTACTTTAAAAGTAGGCAGCAGACAATCGGTAGTTGGTAAAGTATCTAATTAATTTGTACCATTTTTTGCCTATTGCACTTGCTTACTGCATACTACTCCTATATTACAAATTCAACCAATACGTAATTTTGAGCACCAATGCCCGGTTTTTCACATGAAGCGCTTCCGGGAAATAGTTCTCTGTGTATACAACAAAGAAATCGGACGCTGGTTTAAATCGCCACTGAAATCGTGCATTTAAATTAACATTGTCGTCTCTGTTGGAATACTGCACAAAAGTAGTGAGGAATACTTTATCGGTAAACGTTAAATCCAACCGCGGACTAATCAGAATAAATTTTGCAGAACCATACTCCTGTGGTAACCTGATGTCATTATAGTCAAGCTGAACAGAAAGGCTGCCAAAAGGCTGATAGCGATAACTTAATGCGCCACCAACATTAAACAATGTGCCATTATAAAATCCACCATAACTTCCCTGCCCGCTAACATTAAATAATTTTCTGGAATCAGATTGAAAATTAACATTGATTTGATTAAAGCTAAAGGATTGGCCGGCCAACAAAGTAGAATCTCCTTCTGGATCAATCGGATTAAAATCTTCTGGTAATTTCTGAAAGTTGTATTGACCTCCTATACCGATGATGGCTGTATTCAAAAAATTAATATTGTAATTCAAATTTACGCTCCGATCCGTGACTGTTCCATCGGGTGTCATGATGTAATTGATCTGGACCTGAGGTCCCATCATAGCAATGGTTTTATTTTTCGGATAAAATTTTCCCTCCATAAAAGCGAATCCGGCATACAAACCAGGGTAAACACTTAGCCCCGGAACAAACCCGGACTCAGCATTAAAATTCTTTCCAATACTTTGTTCGCCAGCTCCTATACTAAAATTCCGGACGTTGTAACTCAAAAAGACACCGTGAGAAAAATTTTTATCCTCACTAAAAGCATCAGCCGATCGATGATAATACATATCGCCCGACCAGCGATTACTTTTTGAAACCAAATTAAAATCAATACCATAAACACGACTATAGGTATTCAATACTTTTTTCGTTTTCCCGTTTTGATTTACTTCACGAATTACACTATTGTGATAATATTTTGCGGAGTCATATGTGCCTAAACCAATGGATTGTTTGTTCACAAACACAAAACCAATATTGGATCGCGAAAATATCTGACGTTGTACTACTGCTACAGAATAATTTTGATCGGGCAAGCCCAACGATTTCTTCGCTTTAGTCTGCATGTTCATGATACCAATGCGCCAATTCTTTCCAAGCTTTCCACTTACCCTTGCTCCATACAGAATCTGTACCTTTTGTAAATTGTCAGAAGAGTCGCGGGCCAGTCCAATTCTTCGTGAGAAGAAAGGTCGCGAATCCGGATAGCCAGGTTGGGCAAACAGATCGCTGTTCTCCAAAAAAAATTGCCTTCGCTCCGGAAATCCAAATTCAAAGCGCGTGAGGTTAATCACCTGTCGATCCACTTCGACATTTGAAAAGTCGGGATTAAAGGTAAGGTCAAGATTAACGGAGGGTGTTAACCCCACTTTCGCATCGAACCCAACATTGAAATGAGCCTCTGGCGATTCCTTATTTTCAACCTCATGGTTGGAAGAACCTGATGCGTATGGAATCAGGGAAATGTTGCCCTTATGATTTGGTGGTGGTTCTTCCCATACTAATTTTCCAGCATAGCTAAAGGAAGCCGGTATAAATTGTATAGGTGTGGCAATCCAACTGCTGATTTGATTGCGCTTTACATCATTTCTTAGAAACGTAATATTCCAATCGCTGAGATTATATCGAATGCTCTTAAATGGAATGGCGATCTCTGCTACCCAACGATCTTCTAATCGCTTTACTTTTGAATACCATTTGTTGTCCCAGTTGTTATTGAAGCTATCGTCATTGGTCCCACCGTTAGACATGGTACCTTCCGACTGTACGCCCATTGGGGTGATGGTGAAAAAAAATCCGTTGGTGAAATCATTAAAAGGATTCATGTAAATCCCGATGTTATCATTCAGACTCCACTCAATATCTCTTCGTAAAGATTGAACGATGTCGGGATTGTTATCATCATAACAGACAATGCCGATATAAAAATTGTGCTCATCAAAAGTCAGTCTTACTTCCGATTGAAAGGTTGGAGGCAAGGAGTCAACGGGGTAATTCAAAAAGAAATCTTTGGCTACACTAGCCACCTGCCAATCCGATTCATTCAACTCGCCATCCAGTTTTATGGCATCTTTCGCTTTACGAATATTGAGCTCTTTTCCCGGCTTATTCTGGGAATAGCTAGTGCACGACAATAAAATAAGGCCTAATGGCAAAAATAATCGGATAAAAATTCTCATAAAGTCCGCAAAACTAGAAAAAAGAGGCTAACATCAATTTCCACTCATGTAAAGGATTAATGGGTTAAAGAGCGACCTGGTTTTGGCCAATCCACTATTGCAGTTAATTTTGAATCTTAATAATATAAACGTGCAACTTACCCCGCTCACCGCCATATCGCCTGTTGATGGCCGATACTTCTCAGTCGTAAAACCACTCGCTCCCTATTTTTCTGAATACGGCCTCATGCGCTATAGGGTTCAGGTGGAGATTGAATACCTCATCTCACTTTCCGGAGCCATTACCGAACTGGAGGATTTTCCGGTTCACCAACTGAATGACATTCGTAAGATTTATAAGAATTTCACTGAAGCTCACGCTGGTGAAATTAAAGAAATCGAAAAAATAACAAACCACGACATGAAAGCCGTGGAATATTATATCAAGAAACAGTTTGAGACATTAAAGCTCAACGACTTCAAAGAGTTTGTTCACTTTGGCCTTACCTCTCAAGACATTAACAACACGGCTATTCCTTTATTATTAAAGGAATTTATGGAGCGTGAGTACTATACCTTATTTGATCTGGTGTTGAATAAATTAAATGCACTATCAAAAGACTGGAAAGACATACCCATGCTGGCGTTCACACACGGGCAACCTGCATCACCCACACGATTAGGTAAGGAGTTGATGGTTTTTGCTTCGCGCCTGGACAAGCAAATGATACAGCTCAAAGCCATTCCGCACTCTGCAAAGTTTGGTGGCGCCACAGGAAATTTCAACGCTCACCACGTAGCTTACCCCACAATCGACTGGAATAAATTTGGCGATGAGTTTTGCAAACACCTCGGGTTGTTAAGAAGTTTTCCAACAACACAAATCGAGCATTATGACAACATGGCTGCGCTGTTCGATAACTTAAAACGCATCAACACCATCCTCATCGATTTCAGTCGCGACATGTGGCAATACATTTCGATGGGATATTTCAAACAGAAAATTAAAGAAGGTGAAGTGGGATCATCGGCCATGCCACACAAAGTGAACCCGATTGATTTTGAAAATGCAGAAGGTAATTTAGGTTTTGCCAATGCCATCTTTGAACATCTTTCAGCGAAGCTTCCGATCTCAAGATTACAACGCGATCTTACCGACTCAACCGTACTTCGAAACATCGGTATTCCATTAGCGCATACTTACATTGCTTTTCAATCGCTGTTAAAAGGTATTAGCAAATTGGAATTAGATCAAAATAAGATCAACGAAGATTTGAATAACAACTGGGCGGTTGTTGCTGAAGCAATTCAAACCATCTTAAGAAAAGAAGGATATCCAAATCCATACGAGGCATTAAAAGATCTGACACGTAAAAATGAAAAGATTACACAAGCCAGCATCACTGCGTTTATTGATGGCTTGAATGTGACTGATGAAATAAAAATCAGATTGAGGGAGATTACACCGTTTAATTATACCGGTGTTTAACTTTGGCTACAAGCTTCACGCTTCAGGCGACAAGCTTGCAGCGTGAAGCTTGTAGCTCTTTTTTGCATCAATTGATTGAGGGAGTTTAGTTTGTCACTACTTCCTTTTTACGAAGTTGTTTATCCAACACAAATGTTCCAAATGGAATAAACGATGCAGCAAACGCTCCAAGTGAAAAAAGAAATGACCATCGTTGCGTAAAATGGATCACGGCTAAGACTACTACATAAAGTATAAACAATCCTCCGTGAATTGATCCTACTATCTTGACTACCTCTGGCATACCCATAAAGTATTTCATAGGCATAGCAATAAATAACAGAGTGAGCAATGAAATACCTTCCGCTAAACTTATCATTCTGAAAACTCTGATCTGGCTCATGTTGCTGAATTAATAACTGGTGCTAAAGTATCTATTTACTTTCACTTTGAACGGAGAGCGGAACAGCGGAAACGTTTTCTTTCACAATTTTATTTTTACTCCTTCTCCCCCACCAAATATAAAATCCCGTAACAGGCAATGACGCTGCAATTAAACTGGCAAAGAATGCAAGAATTTTTCCTGGCAAACCAATGATGGCCCCTGTATGAATATCATAATTCATCCTAAGCAGGTTATCAGCAGCCTTTGCTTCTTCGGATCGGCCATAGATATGATTCACAGGAAGTTCTTTCAATGTATATTGATCAAAGTATCGATAATCGGTTTGCCAATACGTCTTTTCATCTGGATTAACGGTTACTAAAATAGGTGCGCTAGCCGTTTCCGGAACATGTACTTCCATTACTTCGGCTGTTGGATTTTCTGCTCTCAACTTATAATATAATTTATCACCTGCTGAGATATCTGTTTGCGTCATCATTTTAGTTGTGTCAGAAGCAGGCTCGATGTACATCAATTCTTTCTCTCCTCCTGCCACTTTATACACTCCTTTCGCGAACCACTGAAACCCAAAGACCATACCCGTTGCCGCCAGAATGATGGCAATCCATGTGATGTAAAAACCAAGCACGTTATGTAAGTCGTAATTCTTTCTGCGCCAACGAGCACTCCATTTAATTTTAAAGCGCTGCTTGGTCGCTTTTTTATTTTTTGGCCACCAGAGAATTATGCCACTGATCAGCATTACTAAAAAAATGAGCGTTGCGCATGTAGCAATAAGTTGCCCTATTTCAGGAGGCAGCCACAAATAAAAATGTCCCATCAATACAATGCGAAAGAAATCGGCATTCTCATCTTTTACTTTCAATACTTCTCCCCTGTAGGGATTAAGGTAGACGAGATAAAAATATTCCGGATCAAAATCATAAAAGATAACCTGCGCTGCATTTCCGGGTTTTGTATACAACACAGCATGAATTTTCTTTCCAGGTAATTCCTTCTCTGCGATCGCTTGTAGTTTAGAAGGAGGCAGAACGGACTTCTCTTCATACTCAACAAACCGGTACGCTTGGGTTAGGTTTTGAATCTCTGTCTGAAACGCATAAATGCATCCGGTAACGGAGATTATAAAAACCACTAGCCCGGACGAGAGCCCGAGCCAGAGGTGTAGTGTACCAACGATTTTTTTTATAGTCATCAATAATGATATAGGTTAAAAGCGGTAGCTTATGCTAAGCCTTGCGTTTCTTGGAGCTTCTGTTTGATAACTATAAACAGGCACTGAAAAATAATTTGATGCATAAGATCCGCTGTATAAATATGCATCCAGAACATTAAATACATTAATCGCTATCTTCAAATTATCCTGCTCCCAGAAAATGCCAGCATCCAGTTTGAAGTAGTTGTCCATTTCTTTTTCAGGATCAGGGGATTTTTCCCAATAGGTAGCTCTATCCAGTAGGCTGGTGTAACCTGCAGAGAATCCAATACCCTTTAAAGTTCCATCTTGAATTTTATAAGTAATCCAAGTATTCATGGTATGCTTTGCGAAACCAGGAACAATAGCTCCATCTTCAATTTTCGATCCGTCTGCAGCCTTCACTATCCGTGAATCAGTATAAGCATAGTTAGCCACCAAATTCAATCCTCGAACAATGGTTCCGCGAAGATCAAATTCCATACCTTGAGCTCTTTTCTGACCAAGATCTAAACTTGTATTCGGATGAGTAGGATCAGGATCAGCCGCCAGCTCATTGTTTTTAAGAATGCGGTATATAGATAACGTTGTGTTCCATCCACCAAACCAGTCCTTCTTAACACCTATCTCCATATTATTGCCGGTAATAGGTTGTATTTTTCCACCGTTGGTAAGAGTTCCGGTTTGTGGAATAAACGCCTGGTCATATAAACCATAAACTGAAAGTTGTTTATTTATCGATACACTTAATCCTACTCGTGGTGTAAAATGTTTCGCCTTGTCTGGCGATCCACCCCATGCCGATTGACTTAAATTGGTATACCTACCAGCAACAGTAAGTCTGATCTTACCGTCAAGGAAACCCAGCTCATCCTGAACATAAATACCAGTGTATCGCTGATCTTGAAGTCCTCCAACGGCTTGTGCCCGTTCCTCAAGTGGTGTTACACGATCAAACTGAGGATATCCATTAACAGGTACTCCCATATATGGTTCATACGGATTGAATTCAGCACCAACAGAATCAAGATTATGCGACTGACCCCAATCGGCCATGTATGCTTTGCGCGCCATATCCAATCCAGCCAATACTCTATGACGGATGGATCCAGTGGTTACTTCTCCAATTACGAATACCTGTGCCATGGTCATATTACTTTTAGCATCCCAAATGCCAATGTTACGGATCATGGTTCCATCAGCATTTACAGCCGATGGCCACATTGATGTTCCCACCTGGTTATAAATATACTTGGCCACTTGCGCTGTGATTCTCCAATCTTTGTTCACATCATGCTGTACGTTTACATACATACTATGATCATTCATTGTAGAACCAGGAGTACCCGCAGGTAATGTTGTAAAATCAACATCGAATTCTTTAAAACGATCTGTTGAGAAAATATAGAACGATCCTACGTTGCTCATGTTAGCACGTTGATAGTTATACTCTAGGGTCAGTTTTGTTTTATCATCCAACTGATATGAGATAACCGGTGCGATTACATATCGATCGTTGTACTCATTGTCACGATGTGAGTTTTTATTCTGTGCGGAAAGATTCAGTCTATATAACAGTTTACCATCGCTGGTTAGTTTTCCATCCAGATCAAGGGAGGCTCTGAATAAACCGTAGCTGCCGGTAGTAATCGCTGCCTCTCCCTTTATGAAGCCAGTTGGTTTTTTAGTAACAACATTATACAATCCAGAAGGATCACCATTTGATAACATGAACCCAGCCGGACCTCTTACAAATTCAACGTGATCCACAAAGCTCATGTCTTCTGTTAACGGACCCCAGTAAGAGTTCACAACATTAAAACCATTTCGGAATGCCTGGATTTGTGAACCACGCGCACTGATGTTTGTATACATATCGCCCCAATGTTCTGCTCGTGTTACACCACTAACGTTACGAATCAAACCATCGCTCATGCTGATGATCTGTTGGTCTTTCAATACACTTCCAGTAACAACTTGAATATTCTGTGGCGTTTCCAACAAAGATGATTGAAGGCGAAGACTTGCAGAAGTTGCATCAACTTTATATCCTTCGCGTTCGCCACTGATCACAATCTCATCTAACTGAGCCGAAGTTTCGTTGAGAACCAGGTCAACCGTAGTTACTTCATTTGCACGTATTTCAACAGTTCGTTCAAGTGGGTCAAAGCCGATGAAGCTGGCAATAAGTAAGTGACTACCTACATATACTTTTTTAATCTCAAATTTTCCATCATTGCCACTGATCGCACCCTTACCCGTTCCTTTGATAGAGATGGTTACATACTCAGCCGGATTACCATCCGATGTTGTAACAGTTCCCTGAATGGTGCCCACCTGTGCCCATGCCGTTACGGAGACGAGTAAGACTACTATGCTAAATGCGATTCGTAATTTTCTATTCATGATACTACTTTGTTTAAATAAATGTTGCACAAATGTAGAGTCAGCGTTTTACTACGTCAATCGCTTAGAGGTGTCATTTTTGGATACCCTGATGGAGTGAATAGGATGTGAAATAACTAACCTTTGGAGGGTACATAGGATGAGCATCAATGCAAAATTCAATTATATGCAACTCAGTCCGTTAGAACAGAATCATTTATAAATAAGAAAGGTGCCGCATCAACACTTACAACTTTAGCTGTATTGTCATATAAAATCCTCTTCCGTCTGCAGGAATAATGCCCGGCCCTGGGTAACTTTCAGCCCTGCGTGTAAAATATTTTTTGTTGAATACATTATTGCAACTGCCTTCGAATGTAATTTTTTTATAGGTATAGCGGGCCGATAGATCGACCACACTGTAGGTCGGAATAATTCCTTCAATGGCAGTTGGAGTACGTACTGCATTGGTAGCATCGGTAAAATGTTTTGCGGAAATTGCGTACTGTGCGGCAATCGAAAATTGTTTAATCTTTACTGAGGAGCCCGTACGTAAAATAAAAGGCGGCACCATTTCTACAAGATTGCCATCTACTGCAGTATTCTCAGAATTAACATAACGCGAATCGGTAACTGAAGTATTCACAAATAAAGTCCAGCTTGGTTTGATGTTAATCCATTTTGATATGGAAACTTCACCAAAAGCTTCAATGCCGATTGTTCGCGCGGCAGAAATGTTGCCACGAATTAATTTATTTCCGACCAGCACTTGTCCGATTTTATCGTTATACCCAAGATAGAAGGCCGTGATCTCATACTGAAAAAAGTCATTTACATTACCCCGCATACCAACATCGGCAGTAAAACCTTTTTCGTCTATAATGTTATCATCAGGGACAATGTTTGGATTTACAATACGCAAGTCGCTAAAGTTAATGGCACGGTAGTTTTGTGAGATATTTCCATATAACGCATTGTTAGCATTTAGTTTATAACTAATGCCCAGGCCCGCGAGTAAGAAATTTCGTTTTCTGTTTGATTCTTCTTCAATGGTTCTCTCTACAATAATATTTCCGGCACCATCATACACATATTCTTTGTAATAGCCACTTGAAAAAGTCTGGATGTTTTCGAACCGCAAGCCTGGTGTAATGCTTAGTTTTTCTGTGACATCAAAAATATTCTCTGCAAAAAATGAAGTGTTGTAGTTTGGAAAGGTGTAGCTGGAATTTTCCAAATCCGTGGGATTTATGAAATAAAAATCAGGGCCCGAACCGTTGTTTCCATCGCCTTGTTTTGCTGTTGTTTCACCTTTGTAAATTCTGAACCCAACTAACAGTGCATTCTGCTTGTTCTTTATTTTATAGCGATGTATGATGCGTGTTTCAGTACCGAAATTTTTGAATTCACCATCAATCAGCGTACGGTTACCGCCAAAGTCGGCAACGTTTATGCGTTCTAAATTTCCGAGCGATTGGCGTTGCGCCAGCAAACCAAAGTTGCGCATGTTTAATTGTGTTTGCGCATTGAACCGATACGTGGCACTGACCGCCATCAAATTCCAATCTACCCGAAACCAATTACGCTCGCGAATAGATTGTCGCGGATTATCCTCAAAAAGTTTATCGGTAAGTCCACCAGGCTGTTGCGCTTGATACGTCATTTTGGTAAAATCAACATTCACCGAAAATTTTTCTGAAACATTATAGGTTACTGAGGCAAAGGCATTATAAACATCAAAGCCCGAATTCGGACGATAGCCATCGCCACGTTTGTAATTATAGTACGTGTAGTAATTTAATTTTCCTTTTGCAACGGTACCACCTATACTATTGAAGGAACTGAAGTATCCCCAAGACCCCAGGGTTTGTCGGGTCAACAATTCGATTTTTTTATTCTCTGCGCCACGCTTAAAACGGAAATTAACCATGCCTCCAAATTGTGTTCCATATTGAAGGGAGGCAGCTCCTCGTATGATTTCAATCTTCTCTAACGCTTCAGCTGGCGGTGTGTAATAACTTTCTGGATATCCGAGGGCATCCGCACTAATGTCGTACCCGTTTTGTCGCGTATTAAAATTAGAAGTTCGGTTAGGATTCAGGCCCCGGCCACCTATGCCGAGTTGTAATCCAGCCTGGTCGCTCTCCCAAATATTTAACCCTGTAATCTTTGAATAAACCTGTCGGGCATTATTGGTAGCCGTGTTAATGGTAAGATCGCGCAGTACAATTACTTCGTTTTTCTTTGCTTCGTTGATGCCAAAATTTTCAATGGCTTTGAGGTGTGTCAGCCCCGTTGTTTCTTCCTTTTCTACTACCATTACCTCCTGTAAGGTGTTTGTAAGATCCAGCAAGGTAAAATCAATACGCTGATTGTCGGTAGAGATGATGACGTCTCGCTCTTCCGTTCTTTTTTCAGAAAGAAAACAAATAACAGTAAAACGTCCCTGCGGAACGTTTTTAATCCGATAGTTTCCGTCTCCATCTGTGGTGTCGCCCAATATAGTATTCTTCAAATAAATGGCTGCACCAGGCAATGGTTTTCCACCCTCATCGCGAACAAAGCCGCCAATGGAAATTGACTGTCCTTTACTAAAAGCAAACACAAGACAAAACACTACAGTAATCAGCAATTTCATTTGGGCGAAGGTAATATCCAGCGTTTAGGTTTCCATCCATCCTCAATGGAAGCGAGGTTGATAGTGGGGTCAATTAGCAATTGACTAGTTTTTGAATTGAGCGTTACATATACTTCTGCACGCACCGATGGATCGTTTACCCCTTTCGATTTATAGTGATGATGCAAGAAATTCGCAAACTGCAAAATCATATCGGGTTGCATGGCCATTTGTTTTTCTTGGTGTGGATTTAAAAAATCACTGTTCACTACAACTCCTTCACGCTGAGTCGCTGCATCTTTTACATAAAAAGTAGCCGTACCAGCTTTCTCCATCAGCATTACCCGCCAGGAAAACCGATAGCCTTCTTCTGTCCAGAAAAGATTTCCGGGATACATAACATATCGCCACGGAAATAGAAGTTGGAAGCAAAAGAAAACAGTAAGAGCAACAAGCGTTAATTTTTTAACTGGTTTATTCGTTTTGATGCCTTGATTTGTTTCTTTATAAAATGATTTGCACTGGGTGATGGTCTGTGAGGACACAGACCATGGAGATAGTGTACATACCTTTCCCATAAAAATCCTTACTGCATTCAATACTCTCAAATGCCATTGCTCTGAAAAGAAAATTAAGGTAGCAGCAATCATCACCAGCGGAAACACTCCGATCTGAAATAGTATTCCTGTAAGGATATGGAACACAATCACTGCCATGTATGCCCACACACGAGTTCGGCTGTACATTAGCCACCATACAATCGTGCAATCGTACAGCATACCAAACCAACTAAAAACATAAGGCGTAATTCGCCAAGTAAACAAGTTTCCGATTATGGGCAATTTATCATTCGCAGGCAACCAGATTTTTAAAGGCAAGGCATTCAGCAACCACTCGTAATTGATTTTAGCCAATCCCGCGTATGTATAAACAATAGCTAATAGAAATTGAAAAATAAAAATCCACAGTCGTTGAGTGTATTCTGTTGAAGATGTTGGTTTTCGAAAACTGTCAATCGAAAAATAGCGATGTGCCGGTGAAATCATTAACAGCAACAGTACAAGGCTCACAAAATAATAGTGGTTGAGGTAATAGGTAAGGTCAATCAGCTCTGTATAGGTAAACGTCAGAAACAATGCGATGGATGCCCACCGGAAATAAAAACCAATCATCACGAACAGGCCTGCCAACAACATCAGCGCATGCAAAGCATACATCCAAAACGGGGGTAGTACTTCAACCCATTCAAAACCGAAATATTTAAATTGGAAAACAGGAGCGATGTAGTGATCTCTCACCCAGCCCAACGCCATAAACCGGAGTGTGCTGAAAACCATCATCGCTCCCACGATTATTCTAAAGATAACCAAGGGAGCGATGTGAACAGGGGTTTGAAGAAATTGGTAAGTCTTGCGCAGCAATGTTATTTTTCGGCAAAAATATTCAGTTCGATCAATACTTCGGGGCGGATCAGTTCATCACCAAACGATTCCTCGGTGCGGTAATGCATACCCCAGTCCTTCCTGTTGATGTAGAACTTTGCTGACGCGGTGAGGGTAGTATCACTTTTAATCAGCATGGCCGGAAATACTACACTTTTTGTGACACCCTTTAGTGTGAGGTTTCCCGTTAATTGTGTGCTATCGGGTGTTAATGCTTTCGCAGAAACAATTTCGAATGAAGCCGTTGGGAATTTCTCTGCTTCAAAGAAATCTGCGCCAAGCAAATGAGTGGTGAGTTTCTTGTTTCTATCCTCTTTTTTAATATCTAATACTTTTAAACTCTTAACGTCAACTTCAAAACTTCCCGTTAATGTAGAATCGGTAGCCAGTAAATTTCCCTTCGTTAGTTGGAATGTGCCGTTGTGTGAATTATCGAGATTGAAGGAAAAGCCTTCGCTGCCCGTCCAAGCTAAAGAACTCGCTGCGAGGCTAATCGTGTAGGCTGTTGCCTCAACGGTGGTAATTGAATCGGAATCAATCGCTTCGCCCGTTACGGCTGTTTTCTTTTCTGTATTGCAAGCGGCTGCAATAAAAAGTGCAATCGAGAAAAGGAATACATTTTTCATATCAATTTTAGTTTAGTATTCAAGGTTCAAAATATAGATTTAAGATTAGTCGCCATCGCTACTACTAAAGGTGATCGCTATTCCTAATAACGATGACATATCACTTTTAAAATAGCGTGTGTGTTTTTGTAATTCAGTGTGGAAGGCATCAATGGGTGTTGGGGCAGATGCTAACTGGGTGGAGAACCGTGGCGTTTCCGGAATGACATTCATAGTTGATTTCACCAACTCAAGTTGTGCTTTCGTAGCGGCTATTAAGTCGGGGCCACCGGTTACGCTTTGCAAGTACTCTTCGAAGCCAACGCCATCAGTACCATCTTTCTTTTTTCCATACCAGATATTTTCAATGGCATCAACATGTGCTTTAAACATTCTGACGGAAGTGCCGCTGTAGTAAGCTTCCACTAGTTGACGCTCGATCTGTGTTTGCCCTGGACGCTTGCCCAATGGCAGGCCAACTTTAAAATTCTTGACGGATTCAAAACTGCGAACGAATTCATTGTACAACTGCGAAGTGCTGGAGCCTGCATCGGTGCCATCATTGTTTGTGAAGGTTGCTTTGTACGTTCCACCCCACTCTGTGGTCACATCATTGAGCCTGACTTGGACATTGGCGATCAGGTCGTTTAAATATTGTTTTCGGGTAGCGGAACTAAAGCCATCCAAAACAGCCTGATGATCATCACTTAAATTGAAAAGTAAAAACTCTATGGCTAGAAAACCGCGCGCATCGCGGTTGAAGTCAGATAAATTGTAAGTGCCTGAAGAGACAATGGTATTAATTTTATCTTCACTTACCGGAAAGGTGCCAATCTCTTCAATCAATCTTTTTCGCAAACCGTCTTCACCCCCCGGTCCAAAATTAAACGCGTTGGCATATTGCCATGCCACGTAGGCTTCTTCCCAGGCTTGTTGCACAGTACCTAACGAAACAAGCGTGGGATTTTGAGTGAAAGCAGTAGCAGCATTTTGAAGCGATGTTACCTTTGTCGATAAATCTGTGTAAGCCGGAATGATAATGTTATCGGCCATGTTTTCCAACAGGGCGGTGCGGTCAAAATCATCATCAGACTCGTTATCATCATTGCATGAAATCAAAACGGTTGCCAATACTATTGTTAACACCGCTGCGCTCAAAATCCTAACCCAACTTTTCATTCGTGTATTTTCTTGTTGATATTACCTTCCCTGCACGGAAACCCAGTTGCTTTTGAAGTCCTCTATTTCTGCATCTGTAAAACCATAAAGGGCTTTTAATTTCGCAATGACTTGTTGCAGTTTAGGAAGCTCAGTGACAGCATCTGTTACAAAGGTATAACAGGTTGGCGTACCTGTTGCAGGCGCATTGAACAACACCAAAACTTCGTCAATCTGGGTATCTGTAATTTTTTTATACTGTTGCGGAATCGTTTGCCAACCATGGGTAAAACCTATACTTTCACCAATCGCGTGAAGCGCACTGGCTTTTTGGGCATCGGTCGGATTTGTTGAGCTTAAGGTAGCCGTTGCAACATGACAATAGTTAATAATTGTGCCTGCATTTATTTTTTCCCAGGTAAGTAAAATTGTGTCAATCGCTTCTTGTTGCTCTTGTTTGTACAAATCTCCAGCTTTAACGGCAGCTTGCAATTTTAAAAAGGCATTTTTCAGTTGCGTATAAAGACCCTTGCCATCCGCTTTGTCTCTGCGCGCTCCATAATTGGCCATATATTTATCGGGAGTAGCAGTCGTTGCTGCGTTACCAGTATTTGGAAAGGAAGGATTAGCTCCAACGATAGCGACTAACTGATCTACGGTAGCAGCTGTGATTTCGCCTGCCAAAAGAGCTGTAGCATGTTTGTAAAGCACTGCGCCATACTGGCCTTTATCTATTAACTGCTCAAACTCTAAAC
The DNA here is from genome assembly GCA_031412655.1 of Chryseolinea sp. Lineage (GTDB taxonomy): Bacteria > Bacteroidota > Bacteroidia > Cytophagales > Cyclobacteriaceae > Chryseolinea. Next base: position 19,390 of record JANODK010000230.1, on the reverse strand, counting down.
CATTTTCATCAAATAAATAACCTCCGTAAGTACCACCCTGGCCGGTAGGTGTGCCAGGAGTGTATGTTCCTGCACTTGCTTTTGCCAGTTCATCCATATATCCGTTCGTACCTTCCATCTTTTCAACAAAGTAAGTTGTGGAAATGGTTTTCAAACTTGGAGTTCCTGCGGCATATAGATTTTGAAGGCTTGATACGGTAACGCCAGTACCGGGAGTTCGGCCTTTCTTCGCCTCGTTAACCTGGGCTGCGAGGGCTGCGAGAATTGAGTTTTGAGTAATAGTATTATCAGCGAATGCAGTGCCGTCATATTCCGTTGGTATGACAAGCGGGGCTTTTGGTTCATCCTCGTTGCACGAAGCCAGGAGAAGAGTAGATAATATTGCCAGTACGTAAATTGGTTTTTTCATTGTTTTAATTTTTGCGAAGCATACAGCTCTTCGTTCTTTTGAATGTTAAGACAAAACAGTTTTGATTTCATAAAAGGATCTAAATGAGCATGTTGAAGTTATGGGCAAAATTGATTGAATTACTCTTTATAGACAATCGCCTGTGTTAGCTATTTCGCACTACCCTTTGAAGGGTATAAAATATAAGGGTTCCTTAATGCTAATCCCTTTACCTGTTTTCTGTTTCACTTTTTTAAATCATAAAACGCGGACATGTAAAAAAACCAGTTCCATATTGTTATCGAAAAACTGGAACTATTTTTTTTTAAAATCCAACGTCTTCATTAAACCCAAATCAAGCGCATGCACAACAAATTCAGTGGGCGATTTTATACTCAACTTTCTGATTATATTTTTTCGGTGTGTATGCACGGTATGCGGGCTCAAGCTGAAGGCGTCTGCAATGGCCAATGTTGATTTTCCTTGCGCTAATAGAAGAAGAACTTCTGCTTCGCGTTCGGTTAGCGAGTATCCGCGCGAAGAATTGCGAATGCCTTTTTCGCCAGTTGCCTTTTCTGAAAGAATAATTTCCAGAACGACATGGCAATACGATTTTTCTCCTTTGGCAGTCGATTGGATTGCCCGAAGAATTTCGTCTTCGCTACAATTTTTTGTTAAAAATCCTGTTACACCGAGTTGTACAATCTGAAGTATTCTTTCCCTGTTTGTGTCTGCCGTTATGACTAAGGTATTTACTGCAGTTTGTTTTAGGGCGTCAGCGATTTCGCTAAGCGAAAAGGAGGTATTACTAAGATAATCCAGGATTAAAACGGTGGGACGCAGCGATTGAATTTGAGCTTTTAACTGCGTTAGCTCTTTTACATTCCCAACAATTTCAAACTCATCATTCGATTGCATTATGAAGTGCATTCCTGCATTGGTGAGAGGCTGAGAATCTGCTAAGAGTATCGGAATTTTTACCACTTATGTTAAAGAATCACATCAAAAGTATGTATTTATTTAGACTTATTATAAATAATAAAATCAAAAATAATAGTCAAATTGTTTGAGGAAGCTCTGCAGAAGATAGCCAATACATTGATATTCAGATTTTTACTGTAACAATTTAATTTTATCCATTAAAATCGAAGTTTAGAGTAACTCACGAAGTATCATGCGAAATTCATTCAACATCATCGCGGTAGCACCCCACACTACTTCACCTTCAATTTCAAAGTGAGGAGCCATCATAGCATACTTACCGGCAGCAAGAATTTCTTTTTGTTTGATGGCATCATCTTTAACAAGATCAAGAATATTGCCCGACAAGATTTTTGCTACCTCATACGGATCTGGCGTAAAAACTTTTTGATGCGTAATGGCTACTACGGGCACTACCATAAAATTACTGGGGATCACAAAAAAATCGCTAAGTCTGCCGAGCACCTGTACAAAGTTTAGATCAACACCAATTTCTTCGTGCGCTTCACGCAATGCGGTTTGAATTACATCTTCATCTGGTTCCGCCTTCCCACCAGGAAAACTGATTTGTCCACTGTGTGCGCCCGCATACTCCTGGCGTTTTGTAAGTGGAAATTTTACAATTCCATTTTCCTCATACAACAAAATCAAAACACTGCCTGGCTTTGGCGGAAGTTTATGTTCAAAGTTTGGAACTACGCTACCAACTGCCTGCGCTCGCATGGGTTCATGAGCGATCCTTCCAGGAAGAGATTGCTTGAGACGCGCAGCAAGTTTGGGTTTTAATTCTTCTAACAACATTACTTACATGGTTTCATGCTTGTGATGGCTTGCTCTTTATTCTCGATTGCCTTCTTATACGCTTTACAGGCTTTATCAAATTCGTTTGCCTGAAGATACGCTTCACTTAAATAGGTATGAACCTGATCAATGTATGGATCCAAACCAACTGCTTGCTCCAACATCCGAATAGCATTTGAAGTTTCTTTCTTCTCCAAATAATAAATTCCCTTGTTACGGTAAGCCCAGCCATTGTATGGATCAAGGCTAATACTTTCGTTGATGTCGCTCAATGCTTTATCAAGCTCGCCTGTCATCAAATAGATATAGCCTCTATTATTTAAGTAGAAAGCATCGTTGGGCAAGAGCCGAAGTGCCTGGTCAACCGATCGCATCGCTTGTTCATACTTACCTTCTTCTGTATTAATCATGGCAAGCGTGTTGTGCGCAATACTTTCTTCAGGCTTTCGCTGAATAGATTGATTAATGAGTACGCGAGCAGAGTCAAATTTCTTTTGATAGAAATAAATTGTTCCGAGATTGATCAATACCTCAAGATTACCTTTATCTGTTCTCAATACTTTATTAAAATTAGAAATCGCTTTATCATACTCACGCAACTTTGTATAGACCAGGCCGCGTGAAAAATATAAAACAGAGGTATCCGGCTTGCGGCTGGCTACAACTTCAAGGTCTTTTAAAGCGCTGTACATTTCATTCAATTCATAAAATGCATTGGCGCGATTGAAATAGGCTGATGTGAATTCGGGATGACAAGCAACAGTGCGATCATAGAAAGAAACTGCCAGTCCATATTTCTTCTCAGAATAATAGAGCGTGCCTACGTTATTTAATGCATCTGCAAAACAAGAATCAAGCTTGATGGCCTCCAGAAAAAAACGTTCCGCCTGGGCTTCGTCCTGTTGGCTGATCATCTCATTTCCTTGAATTAAAAAGCGTTGTTTACGGGTTTCAATACTATCGCTGCATGCGAAGAAGAAAAGTATTAAGGAAAAAAGGAAGAATCGCGCCATGAACTATATAACCGGATATGTCTGGAATTTGTTAAGCAAAGGTAAGAGGATACTAAGTACGATTTACGAGGGAGGAAGTATGAACTAAAATATAAGTATGATTTCAGTTTCAGGTGTCTCTATCAAAGAGTCAAGAAATAAACTACTTACCATTGCTCGACCTCAACTTATACCTCGTAACTCGTACTTCCCACCTTGTAATTCCCTTCTTCCTACCATTAGTTAGGAAAGAATTATCCTGAAGTTTACCCCCTGATGTTTTGATGTTTGAAAACTATTTGATTTCTTCGCAACATAATTCTGAAATGAAAAACACAATCAACACAACTATTCACCACCACCATCATGTAAACCACAAGATGGGTGGCAGGTTTTTGTTTTGAAACTAAGTATATAAAATTTCAAAAAAGGCTTGTTACTCAGTAGCAAGCCTTTTTTTATGCTCTTAAATCAATAAAAATCTCAACGTTGAGACCCGAAATTATGGACAATACAGTACTCAGAATCGCTATTCAAAAATCAGGTCGTTTGCAAGAAGGATCACTTTCGCTTCTAAAAGAGAGCGGATTATCCTTTAGCAACGGCAAAGATCAACTCAAGGCACAAGCTCGAAACTTTCCGGTTGAAGTTCTCTTCTTACGTGATGATGATATCCCTCAATATGTTGAAGACAAAGTTGCCGATGTGGGCATAGTAGGCGAAAATGTTGTAGCCGAAAAACAAAAGAAAAACGAAATTGTAAAGCGATTGGATTTTGCAAAGTGTCGTTTGTCATTGGCGCTTCCAAAAGGTGATACTTATAATGGTATTGCTTCGCTTAATGGAAAAAATATTGCCACCTCCTATCCCAATATCGTTACCGAATTTCTAAAAAAGAATAATATCACTGCCGGCATTCACGAGATCAGTGGTTCCGTAGAAATTGCTCCAAGCATTGGCTTAGCAGATGCTATTTGTGATTTAGTAAGTACCGGTAGTACCTTGTTGAGTAATGGATTGAAAGAGGTTGAGGTTGTGATGCAATCGGAAGCTGTTATTATTACCAATCCCGAATTGGCAAAAGAAAAACAAAACATACTCGACAAACTTTTGTTCCGTATTGAAGCAGTTAAAAAAGCAAAGAACAACAAATACATTTTGATGAACTGCCCGAACGAAGCCATCGAAAAAATAACGAGTGTTATTCCAGGAATGAAAAGCCCTACTATTATTCCATTGGCTCGAAAAGGATGGAGTTCATTACATTCTGTTGTAGATGAAAATGATTTTTGGGAAAAGATCGATCAGCTTAAAAGCTTTGGAGCAGAAGGAATTCTTGTCGTACCTATTGAAAAGATGATTGTTTAAATAGTCCTCAGTTGATTGTACAAAGTAATAAAGAAAGTAAGAGAACTTAGATACATTACACTTCAACACCTCGAACTTCAAAACTTCGTAAAATGAAAATATTCAACAACCCATCAAAAGAAAACTGGGGGCCGCTTCTGCAGCGACCTCAACTCGAACTTGAGTTTTTAGATAGCGCTGTGCGAAATGTTTTAAATAGAGTAAAGAAGTCAGGAGACAGCGCACTACGCGAACTTACACTTCAATTTGACAAGGTTGCTGTTGATACGTTGCAAGTCACATCAGCAGAAATTCAACAGGCTGAAAAATCTTTATCAGAAGATTTGAAAAATGCGATTCGTACTGCGGCTAGCAACATTGAGAAATTTCATGCAGCTCAAAAGCGCGAAGTTGTAAAAATCGACACGATGCCGGGTGTAACGTGTTGGAGGAAAGCAGTAGGTATCGATAAGGTAGGAATTTACATTCCAGGCGGATCAGCACCTTTATTCTCAACTGTGCTTATGTTAGGAGTTCCAGCGAAGCTAGCTGCTTGTAAAGAAGTTGTACTATGTTCTCCTCCTGATAAGTCGGGAAATATAAGTGCCGCAATACTTTTTGCAGCTCAACTTGTTGGTGTTACTAAAATATTTAAAGTAGGCGGTGCGCAAGCCATTGCTGCGATGGCGTTTGGAACCGAGTCAATTCCAAAAGTGTATAAAATTTTCGGACCAGGAAATCAATATGTAACGAAAGCAAAGCAATTGATAACGGAAGAAGGTGTAGCGATTGATATGCCGGCAGGTCCATCAGAAGTATTAATAATGGCCGATAAATCTGCGAACGCTTCGTTTGTTGCTGCCGATTTATTGTCGCAAGCGGAGCATGGAGAAGATAGTCAGGTAATTTTGGTTTTGAATGATGAGTCGTTGCTCGCTCCTATTCAAAACGAAATCCAAAAACAACTCACCACATTACCTCGAAAGGCAATTGCCGAAAAATCTTTGGCAAACAGTCGCGTGATTATTATAAGCAATCAAAACGAAAGCATTGACTTCGTTAATGAATATGCACCAGAGCATTTAATTATCAATACACAAAACAATGACGCGATTGCTGATAAAATAACAAATGCTGGTTCCATCTTCCTTGGAAATTTTTCTCCTGAGGCAATTGGTGATTATGCATCAGGAACAAACCACACACTCCCAACGAATGGCTATGCAAAAGCATTTGCAGGAGTGGCGCTTGAAAGTTTTATGAAATACATTACCTATCAGCAATTAAATGAAGAAGGAATTCTTGCGCTTGGGCCTGTCGTAGAAAAAATGGCTGAAGCAGAGCAGTTAATAGGGCACAAAAATGCTGTGACAATTCGATTGGATAGTTTGAAGTCTAAGATTTAAGTTTTGAAATAATGAATATACAATCGCTCGTGCGAAAAAATATTGTGAACATGAAGCCTTATTCATCTGCACGAGATGAGTTTAAAGGTGAAGCTGAAATATTTTTGGACGCCAATGAAAATCCATACCCGTCTCCATACAATCGCTATCCCGATCCATTGCAATGGAAGGTTAAGGAACAACTTGCTGAACTAAAAGGTGTAAAACCTCAACAAATATTTTTAGGAAACGGAAGTGATGAAGCTATCGATTCATTGATTCGTGCGTTTTGCGAACCAAATGTTGATTCGGTTCTGATTACTCCTCCTACTTATGGAATGTATGCAGTATGTGCTGACGTAAATGCAGTAGCCATTGATCAAGTTTTATTGACACCTGATTTTGATATTGACCTAAACGCATTTCCAAAAACATTTAAGCCTACCGCAAAAATACTTTTCCTTTGTAGTCCGAATAATCCTTCTGGGAATTTATTGAGTCGTGATAAAGTAGTAGAAGTATTAAATCGCTTTCCAGGTTTAGTAGTAGTCGATGAAGCATATATCGACTTCGCATCGAGCAAGAGTTTTACATTTGAACTTTCAAAGTATCCAAACCTTGTCATCCTTCAAACTTTTTCGAAAGCCTGGGGATTGGCTGGCTTACGGTTGGGAATGTGTTTTGCATCAGAAGAAATCATTCAGATCATCAACAAAATAAAATATCCATATAACGTAAATGTATTTACACAAGAGCAAGCATTAACGGCATTGCTTCAAGTTGATAAGAAGAATGAAAATGTAAAAGAAATTATTGCCGAACGAAGTACACTTGCTAATTCTTTAGCAAAACTTTCAATCGTCAAAAGAATATATCCATCAGACGCTAACTTCCTTTTAGTCCAGGTGAACGATGCTCTAGCTACTTATGAATACCTAATGCAAAAAGGAATTATTGTACGTGACCGATCGAAAGTTACTTTATGTGATAATTGCATTCGCATTACTATCGGTACGCCGAAAGAAAATCAAGACCTACTCAACGCATTGAAAAACTTATGAAAAAAGTATTGTTTATTGATCGTGACGGAACACTCATCCTCGAACCTGCAGACGAACAAATTGACAGCCTGGAGAAATTGGAATTCTATCCGGGTGTTTTTACCTGGCTTAGCAAGATTGCATCTGAAACAGATTACGAATTGGTAATGGTGACAAATCAGGACGGTCTTGGAACAGATCGGTTTCCTGAAAACACATTCTGGCCTGCGCACAATAAGATGATGAAGGCTTTTGAAAATGAAAATATAAAATTCACACAAGTCCTGATTGATAAATCATTTCCGCACGAAAATAAACCAACACGAAAACCAGGTATTGGCATGCTTACCGAATTTCTATCAGGTAAGTATGACCTAAAAAATTCTTACGTCATTGGTGATCGATTAACCGATGTTGAGTTGGCAAAAAATCTTGGATCACAAGGAATATTAATCAATAATGGAAGTTTAGCAGAGAAAGTAAAGCAAAGAAATATTGAACAATTTTGTACGCTAACCACAACAGATTGGAAAGACATTTATCAGCTCGTTGCTAATCCGGATCGCAAAGCAAGTGTAATCCGTAAAACAAAAGAGACCGATATAAAGATTGATATTAATCTGGATGGCCAGGGCAAATCAAAAATAAGTACAGGTCTTGCCTTTTTCGATCATATGTTAGATCAACTATCCCGCCACGGAAACATTGATCTCACTATTGAAACAAAAGGTGATCTGCATATAGATGAACATCACACCATTGAAGACACTGCATTAGCATTGGGTGAAGCGTTTATTAATGCACTAGGTAACAAGCGTGGCATTGAGCGCTACGGTTTCTGTTTACCTATGGATGATTGTCTTGCTCAGGTAGCGATTGATTTTGGTGGCAGACCATGGCTTGTTTGGGAAGCAGAGTTTAAGCGCGAAAAGATTGGGGAGATGCCTACTGAAATGTTTTACCACTTTTTTAAATCATTTTCAGATACAGCGAAATGTAACTTGAACATGAAAGCAGAAGGAACGAATGAACATCATAAAATTGAAGCTCTTTTTAAAGCATTCGCCAAAGCAATAAAGATGGCAGTAAAAAAAGAAGGAAATCAATTACCCTCAACAAAAGGAGTTCTTTGAGGAACAAGGTACATTAACTAGATTAATAAAAAAGATTTCAATAAAACATTAAAGTTATGCAAGATCTAAAGAACCGTTACAAGAAGTTTGCTATTGAAACTGGTGAGCTTATTCAACAGCTTCCAAAAAGCGTCATCAACAATGCTTATATGAATCAACTGATCCGATCCTCAAGTTCTCCTGGAACAAACTACCGAGCAGTCTGCAGAGCTAAATCAATGCCCGATTTCATTAATAAGCTAAAAATTGTTGAAGAAGAACTTGATGAATCTGAATACTTTCTTGAACTTCTTCATCATTTCAACCCTGACTTACGAATTCCAATAGAAGGGATGATTAAAGAATCTAACGAACTTCTGGCAATAACTATAAGTTCTATAAAGACAGCACGCACTAACCTTCGTTCCTCGTAATTCAAACCTCGTACCTTAAAGCATGAAATTAGCGATCATAAAATATAATGCTGGAAACATACAATCAGTTTCTTTTGCTCTTGAGCGATTGAATGTTGATTTTACTATTACCGATAATGCTGAAGAGATCCGAAATGCAGATAAGGTAATTTTCCCTGGTGTGGGAGAAGCCAGTACAACAATGAAATATCTTCGGGATAAGAAACTGGATCAGGTTATCGTTAATCTAAAACAACCTGTACTGGGAATTTGCCTGGGTATGCAATTGATGTGTGCGTACTCCGAAGAAAACAACACAGATTGTCTTGGTGTATTTAATGAGTCTGTAAAATTATTCATCCCACAAAGTGATATGAAAGTACCCCACATGGGTTGGAATAATTTAACAATCAGTGATGGCTGGTTGACACAAGACCTTGAAAATAAATACGCCTATTTTGTACATAGCTACTACGTTCCCGTAAATGCAAATACATCGGCTATAACAGAATATATTAATCCATTTAGTTCAGCAATGCATAAAGATAATTTTTACGCGGTGCAATTTCACCCCGAGAAATCAGCTCAGGCAGGTGAACTTGTTCTAAAAAGTTTTTTGAACGTTTAACTATAAAGAGGTATTCAATTGATATGAGAATTATTCCAGCCATTGATATTATAGACGGAAAATGTGTTCGCCTAACACAAGGCGACTATTCACAAAAGAAAATCTACAGCAAATATCCTTTGGATGTTGCCAAAGAGTTTGAGGATGCTGATTTGAAATACATTCACCTTGTCGATTTAGATGGTGCAAAAAAAGGCAGTGTCGTAAACTGGAAAGTGATCGAAGACATCCAAGGGAAGACATCATTGAAAGTTGATTTTGGTGGTGGTGTAAAAACGGATGATGAAGTGGAGCGATTGTTAGAGCTTGATATTAATCAAATCAACATTGGAAGTTTGGCGGTAAAAGATCCGCAGAAATTTATCGGATGGATGAAAAAGTACCACGCTGAAAATTTTATACTCAGTGCCGATGTTCGCGATGAGAAAATAATGATCAGCGGATGGCAAGAACATACAGAGGTAGATCTCTATGAGTTCGTTGGCCAGTTTGTAAAAGAAGGACTATCATTTCTTGCCTGCACAGACATCAGCACCGATGGAATGTTAGCAGGACCTAACTTCGGTTTATATAAAAAATTAAAAAAGCGTTTTCCCGAACTTAAAATAATTGCAAGTGGCGGTGTTAGTTCTGTAGACGATCTAAAAGAATTACAATACATAAAAGTGGATGGCGTAATTGTAGGTAAGGCCTATTACGAAGGCAAAATTTCACTCAATGAATTAAGAAATGTTAACTAAGCGAATCATACCCTGTCTAGATATCAAGGATGGTCGCACGGTAAAAGGAATAAATTTTTTAAGTCTTCGTGACGCTGGCGATCCGGTAGAGTTGGCAGCACAGTATGCGCAACAAGGCGCAGACGAATTGGTTTTTCTTGATATCTCCGCAACCAACGAAGAACGAAAGACTTTTGCTTCGTTAGTAAAAGACATTGCCCGCCACATCAACATTCCGTTCACCGTGGGAGGTGGTATCAGTTCGGTAGCCGATGTCGCTCCCTTATTGGAAGCCGGTGCCGACAAGGTAAGTATAAACTCTGCTGCTGTTCGGAATCCGCAACTTCTTAACGAGTTATCAAAAGCCTTCGGGGCTCAATGTATTGTGTTGGCTATCGATGCCCGCAAAGTTGAAAACCAATGGATAGTTCATACCCATGGAGGAAAAAATCCTACAGACAAAAAGCTTTTTACCTGGGCAAAAGAAGGTCAAGATCGCGGTGCAGGAGAAATTCTTTTTACCAGTATGGATCACGATGGAACAAAAAATGGTTTCGCGAATGATCCACTAGGTAAACTAAATGCATTGCTTCAGATACCTGTCATTGCTTCGGGTGGAGCCGGAAACATGGGGCATTTCATAGATACTTTTGTATTGGGAAAAGCAGATGCTGCTCTTGCCGCTAGTATTTTTCATTTCGGTGAAATTAAAATACCCGATCTAAAATCATTTTTAAAACAAAATGGAATTCGGGTGAGGATTGAAGAGGAAGGATTTTAGATTTTAGATTTTAGATTTTAGATTTTAAAAAAAATAAAAAATAAAAAAAACAAAACTCCTTGTATTCAGCCGAGCTAAAATCATAATTCTTAAATCAAAAATCACAAATAAATTATGAGTACTCTTTCAATAAACTTCTCTAAGCTTGACGGACTTGTGCCCTGCATAATTCAAGATGCCAAAACCCAGCGAGTACTGATGCTCGGTTTTATGAATGAAGAAGCCTTTCAAAAAACAGTTACAGAAAAGCGAGTGACTTTCTTCAGCAGAACAAAACAAAGACTGTGGACGAAAGGAGAAACGTCTGGAAACTTTCTGGATGTTGTTGAGATGATGTTGGATTGTGATCAGGATACCTTGTTAATAAAAGCAAATCCAATTGGTCCGGTTTGTCATACAGGTGCCGATACCTGTTTTGATGAAGTAAATGATCGTTGGGATTTAGCTTCACTTGAAAAAGTAATTAAAGATCGAAAAGCTAATCCGCAAAAAGGCTCTTACACCTCAAGCCTTTTTGAATCAGGCATAAATAAAGTAGCGCAAAAAGTTGGAGAAGAAGCAATCGAACTTGTTATTGAAGCCAAAGATGATAATACGGAATTATTTTTGAACGAGTCAGCCGATTTAATGTATCATTACTTAGTTCTTCTTACAGCAAAAGGTTTTTCATTGAATGATGTGTTAGGTATTCTAAAAAAGAGACACGTTAAATAGTTTATCAATTTTAGAATTTAATATCCTCGTATACTCCTCCCATGCTTGTTCGGCACGTTACCTTTTCGCGTAACGCAGATGGTTTAAAGAGTGACTTACCGAGTAGAACACGAACACATTCCTGAATACCTTCAGTAATAGATGGATGCGGGTGAACACACTCCGCAAGCTCTTCAATTCCTTTGTCCATAAAAATGAGAAGTGCTGCAGCTTGAATAGCACTTGATGCATGGTTGCCAATTACTTTCAACCCCAGTATTTTCATTTGATCATCGTTGGTGACGAGGAGCTTTATAAATCCTTGAGTGTTGCGTTTCGCAATGGCGCGGGGTATACAACTATAGTCAAGGGTAACAACTCTGTAGTCGATTCCCTTTTCACGAGCATGCGTTTCATTCAATCCAACACTGGCCACTTCGGGGTTGAGAAACATAATGGTGCTGATATTCTCATACACTAATTTACGTCCAGGATTTCCAAAAATCTTTTCCACTGCATATCGTCCTTCCAACTCTCCTACATTTACCAATGAAATATCCGCTGTGATATCTCCCACTGCATAAATATTTGAAATGTTCGTTTGGGTATCATTGTCTTCAATACCTCGTTTTGAAATACTAATGTCCACATTATCATCCCACAAATCTTCATAGTTTGGTGTGCGGCCTACTGCGACCAATGCTTTCTGAACATTGAATACCTCTTTGCCTCCATCATCATATTCAAGTTCATACTCTACACGACCATATTTAATTTCCATTCGAATGAGTCTCGAATTTCGGTGAATAAGCACGCCACTGTTCTCCATGTTTCGCTCAATCACTTTTACAATATCATCATCTTCGAATGGCAGAATTCTGGAACCTTTATCGATGAGATGAACTTTAGTTTTTCCAAATCCTGAAAAGATGGTTGCATACTCGCAGCCAATAACACCTGCACCCACAATCACCATACTCTCTGGAAAATCATCCATATCTTCAATGCCATCGCTGGTCATTACAATCTTTTCATCGATCGGCAGTTCAGTTAAGTACCTTGGACGACTTCCTGTAGCCAGAATAATATTTTCGGCCCATATTTTTTCTTTAGAAAAACTGCCTGTTTCAATTTCAATTTCGTTTTTGCTAATCAATTTAGCAGAACCGATTTTATATGACAACAACCCGGCATGATGTGAATCGTGCATGAAACGGATATGATCGTCCAGCATCGATTTCCTTTCCTCAACAGCGCGCCTTACCTCTGACTGAACTTCACTGTAATTGATACTGGGTACTTCAAGGTTAAACCGCTTCAGGTTTTTCCGAAAATAAGCTGTCTCACGTGAAAGTTCCCACCATGTTTTAGAAGACAATGCTCCGTTCGTTACTCCAGCTCCGCCTACTTTGTTCTTTTCTATAAGCAGCGTTTTCTTTTTAAAATCCAACGCGCGCATAGCGGCCGCATAGCCGGAGGGGCCGGCACCAATTACTACGAGATCAAATTTTTCCATACTATAAAAGAGACAAAAATTGAAAGTTCAATGTACAATAAAGTGAGTTTGCACAGAAGGACAAAATAGGGAATCGGTTGTGTAAAATAAAGCCGATTATCAGTTTTGAATGTTTCTTTGGAACGATAAATACTTAAATTTGATACTCTATACATAAAAAAGAAGTTAGCGCATCGAATGAATGTTCTTCACTCAATAACCAATTCCGGTCTTTCGTTTGTTGATTCCCCATCCGAAAAAAGGGGTGTTTATCTATCGAATATTATCGGCTTGATTCTTACTGGATTGAGCGTTGTGTTAATGATTAGCTATTATTTTTGGTATGGTTGGAATTCGGTGACCGCCACAATACCCATGATAGGGGTTTTGTCATTGTGCGCCATACTACTGAATCATCTGGGATATACAGTGGTTAGTCGAATATGGATGAGTATTTTCCTTCCCATTCTTGTAATGATTGTTTCAATCTATTCAAAAACCATCTATTACGATCAGCAAGAAGAGCTTGACTATTTTACATTCCGGTTTGTAATCCTGGGAGGTTGCATCTTTCCACTTATTCTATTCTCACTGAAAGAAAAGCGATTACTTGTTCTATGCTCCATGGTTGGCCTGGGTGTATTAATGGCTCATGATCCTCTTCATCACTATTTCGGTGTAGGATATCGCCAGGATAATTTAAAGGAAGGCAATTATACCTTCACCAATGTAGTAGTCTTCATTACCTATTGCATCCTTTCGGGTGCTCTTATTTTTTTGAAGTGGGTTTTAGAAACAACTGAAAGAAAAAACGCTAAACTCATTGTTGATCTTAATAAAACCAATGAAGTTCTGGTCGAAAAGAATGCCGAGATTGAAGCACAGACATCTGAGATTATGGCTCAAAGCGACAACCTTCAGGTAAACCAAACTAAATTATTGCAAGCCTATCGGGTTATCAATGAACAAAAGGGAAGACTCGTTGATGAGAATAAAAGTCTGGAGACAGAACTGATTCAGAAGAATAAAGATTTAATTGAAACGAATACCGAATTAATAAAACATAACAACGAACTCCGGCAGTTTTCATATACGGTATCCCACAACCTTCGTGGTCCTGTTGCCAGTTTACTTGGATTGATTGCGTTAGTCGATCCCAAAAATTTTCCTGAAGAGGATGCTAAAATCTTTAACCACTTATCGACATCAACAGAGCGTCTTGATACCATTATCAAGGATCTTAGTAAGATCATTGACATCCGGCATGACATTTTTCAGATACGTCAAAAAATTAATTTAACACACGAAATAAAAGAAGTAACTCAATTACTCAGAAAGGAAATTGATGCTCATCATGTTAAAGTAATATCGAACATCGAAAAGGGAACAGCTACTTATTCGATAAAGCCCATGCTACACAGCATTCTTTATAACCTGATCAGTAACGCAATTAAATACCGGTCGAGTGAAAGAGATCCGATCGTTGAAATCAATGCCTATGAAGATCCGGATTATTATTTTCTCGAAGTAAAAGACAATGGTCTAGGGATTGATTTGAAGAAGCACAAAGATAATTTATTCAAGTTATACAAACGATTTCATTTTCATACCGAGGGAAAAGGCCTTGGATTATACCTGGTGAAACTTCAGGCCGAATCCCTTGGTGGATCCGTTGAAGTAGAAAGTGAAATGAATCGATACACAAAATTCATTGTGCGCATTGCAAAGACAGAGAATGTTGAGCGTCAATCACTATATAAAGAATCTCATGCTGAAATATTTTACGATGCGCAGTTAAATTGCACAGGAATAATCTGGCAAGGGCCATTAACAAGCGAACAATATCGTAATGTATTTCAAAAATGCCTCGACTTTGTAAAGGCATACAATACACCCAATTACATTGCCGATCTTTCTCATCAAGGTCATATCAGTAAGCAGGATCAAGAGTGGATGTTTTACAATATTCTACCGGACGCAACACGAAATGGTATGCGCAGAATTGCGACTATTCGCCCAGATGGAACAGATCCTGTCATACAAGGATATCTAAAAGGCACTAATGAAAGTTTAGTAAGACTTGGCGCCAGGCAAGAATTTTTCTTAACCATGAGCGAGGCGATGGATTGGATACAACAGGAAAATGAAATTGCAACTCTACAACACGACCAATAATTATGCTTGATCAACTTATTGAATTGGATAAGAAAGTTTTACTATTCTTAAATAGCTTTCACACATCTTGGCTTGATCCCATTGTGCTTTTCTCAACACAAACATTCGCATGGCTGCCTCTTTATCTATTCTTACTTTATCTGATTATAAAAGAATACGGAAAAGAAAGTTGGATTGTGTTGCTGGGAATCGTTCTTACCATTGTTCTTGCCAATGAAATTACCTCAAGCTTAATGAAGCCCTACTTTGAACGTCTTCGACCTTCTCTTGAACCAAGCTTAAAGGGACTCGTTCATTTAGTGGACGGATATAAAGGTGGAAAATTTGGTTTTGCTTCCAGTCATGCGGCCAATACATTTGGCGTTGCTACGTTTTTCTTTCTTCTTTTCAAAACAACTAAGAAATGGATTGGCTGGTTATTTCTTTGGGCAGTTGCAATGACGTACACTCGAATTTATCTTGGCGTTCATTACCCGGGTGATATTTTGGTTGGTGGAATAATTGGAGTACTTGCCGGCATCACCGGATTTAAGTTTCAGAAGTGGCTAAACAGATACGTTGCAAAAAGAAAAACTCCTCCAGCCATTAGCTAAAGGAGTTCGTATTTATTCAATTATTTTATTTTCCTCCGAAAAGATTTCCCAGCACGTCACCAATACCTCCCGATTTTCCTCCTGTTACCTGACCAATAATATTACCAAAATCTGAAGACTGATTACCAGAGAAACATTGCATCATATTTTGCAGATCGAAATCATTGTCGTTGGGATCGTTCGTCTTCGTTACAAACTGATTCATCACCTGCGGTAATAAGTTTGCTGCAATGCCTTGGGCAACCTGAGGAGAAACTCCAAATTTTTGAGCAAAGTTTCCGGCTACCTGGTTGATCATATTCGAAACCATTGGATTATTAGCAAGAGAACTTGCACATTGTCCTTTAAACATGGATACTACCTGTTGCATATTACCTTGCGCAACCTGTCCTTGTAAACCATTAAAAATCTGAGATGCCACTTCTTTCACAGCAGCATTGTTAAACTGATTGGGAATTGCCTGGTTCTTCACAATGGCATCACCGGCATTTTGTTCAACAAGTTTTAATAATTGATCTAGCATAATCAGGGAGGGTTAAGTTGTACCAATGAAGCTACCGAATCTTCCCCTATCAAATTAAGAAGATCAATTATTTAATAACCGCTTAACATACTTGCCAATAATATCAAACTCAAGATTTACGAAATGACCCGGCTTTAAAATCTGAAAACTCGTGTGCTCAAATGTATAGGGTATAATCGCTACTGAAAATCCATTAGTATGCGAATTAAAACATGTCAGGCTAACACCATTAACGCAAATTGATCCTTTCTCTACTGTAACATTTCCTTGCGCTGTATCATATTCAAAATCAAAAATCCAGCTTCCATCCATTTCAGTTACAGATTTCACAACACCGGTTTGATCAACGTGGCCTTGCACAATATGTCCATCAAAACGACCATTGGCTACCATGCATCGCTCCAGATTTACAACGCTATCTTCCTTCAAACTTCCAAGATTGGATTTCTTTAGAGTCTCATCTATAGCCGTAACCCAATGCTTGCCCAGCTCCACTTTTGTAACCGTTAGACAAACACCATCATGCGAAATGCTTTGATCAATTTTTAGCTCATTGCTAATAGGACTCTCAAACAAAAAATGTTTGTTGCTTCCCTCCAGCTTAATTGCCTTAACAAGGCCTAAAGCTTCTATTATTCCTGTAAACATGTGCCAAATTACACTGAATTAAGCGATTTAAAAATATTTTGGTTTATAATATAAACTACTTTACGTTTGTATCGTTAAGTGACAGAGAAGCAAATCACCATCCTTAAATAAATAAGATTATGAACCACGAATCTGAAAAATTCACCCCTGAACAAAGCCTGGATGTCATTACATCGATGATTAATCAGGCTAAAGGAAATATGCAAAGAAGTAGCTTTTACTTTTTACTATGGGGTTGGACGATTGTCATTGCCAACCTAGGAGTTTACCTGCTCCTCAAATTCACTTCTGTGACTAATCCATTCATGATGTTTGGCGTAACTATTCCAGCCGCTGTCATTGCCATCATTTATTCAATTCGAAATAGTAAACGCGTTATAGTCAAAACACATTTGGATAATATCAGTAATTGGATGTGGATAGGATTCGGAATAACCTGCTTCATCTTTGCCGTTTTTGGCAGGAATATAAACTGGCAGATCAATCCTATTATCATTACAATGTGTGCAATACCTACATTCTTATCCGGCATAATGTTGCGTTTCAAACCGCTAATGTTTGGAGGTATTACGTTTTGGATTTTTGGACTGATCATATTTCTTGTACCAGTTGAAATTCAGTTTCTCCTTGCAGCAATTGCCGTTGCCCTTGGCTATTTGATCCCAGGATATTTATTAAGAAAATCAGAAGGATAATGTTCAGCGATCTTGATCCACTATTGCATTCTCAACTTCGTCTGGGCATTATGTCATTGCTCATAAGTGTAGAGTCTGCTGAGTTTACTTTCCTCAAAGAGAAAACCAACTCAACAGCTGGCAACTTGAGTGTACAACTTGACAAGCTTTCCGCTGCTGGCTATATCTCCATTGAGAAATCTTTCAAAGGTAAAAAGCCTTTAACAACATGCACCGTTACAAAACAGGGAATCAAAGCCTTTGAAGAATATGTCAACGCCTTGAAACAATATATTAAACAACCCTAAATAAAATAAAATGAAAACAATCCAATTACTTTTCCTGATGCTCATACCTTCAAGTACAACCATGGCTCAGGATTTTTCAAAAACGTGTAAAGAGCAAATGAATGTACTTTCCTATTTTGCAGGAAAATGGAAGGGTGATGCCACCATTTCTCAGCAAGGCGGTGTTGTTGTTCAGGTAGCGCAAGAAGAAACAATCGAATACAAACTCGATAGTCTAATTCTGCAATTTGAAGGTATCGGAAGAAGAAAAAATGATTTAACGAAAATTTCATTTCATGCATTAGCCTACGTAAGCTATAACGCCATCAAAAAAAATTATGAAATGAAATCATTTTTGATGGATGGAAAGCAGACTGACGCTTTCTTTAAAGTTGTTGATAAAAATAAATACGACTGGGGGTTTGACGTAACAGGTGGAAAAATTGTTTACCATATTACCGTTGACCCAACAGCCCGGAAATGGAATGAAAAAGGAGAATTTTCACCAGATGGAACGCAGTGGTATCCGTTTTTTGAAATGAATCTAACAAAGCAGCCTTAAACAAAATTGAAGCCTTGATTCCTGTGAGGATGTGTGAATTAATTTTTACTTTTAACGAGTTCATGCATCCTCAAATTTTTTCAGAATGGAATTCGGCAAGGTTGATCCAGAAATTCTCAACAAGATTGATTTTAAACTTCCTCCTGATAATCCTAATACAACAAGGCTTCTTAAAGCTGGAAATAATAAACCGAAAGTTTTTGTGGGCTGTGCCAAGTGGGGACGCAAAGATTGGGTAGGAAAAATCTATCCTCCTAAAACAAAAGAAGCTGACTTCCTGAATCACTATGCAAAGCACTTCAACTGCATTGAGTTGAATGCTACATTCTATCGCATGCCAACAGTCAGGCAAATTGAAACGTGGAAAAATAAGGTAGGAAAAGATTTTAAATTTTGTCCCAAGTTTGTTGATCAGATAACGCACTTGAGAAGGCTGAAGAATGTAAAAGACCTTACTGAGGAGTTTCTACAAGCCATTTATGCTTTCAAAGAAAATCTTGGCCCTATTTTCCTGATGCCTCATCCTCAGATGAGCTACAAAACATTGGAGACCATTGAAGCCTTTATTGAATCACTCCCAAAAGACATTGACCTTTTTGTTGAGCTCCGACATCCGGAATGGTTTTCTGATCCTGAAGCATTTGAAAATGCTTTTAATGTATTTGAAAAGTTAAAAACAGGTTCTGTTATTACAGATGCATCAGGAAGAAGAGATTGCATTCACATGCGCCTCACCACATCAGAAGCTTTCATTCGCTTTGTCGGCAACGGCCTTCACCCCACAGATTACATGCGAATAGATGATTGGGTGAATCGAATAAAGAAATGGATGGACGAGGGGATTGATACCATTTATTTCTTTATGCATCAACATGAAGAACTTCATTCACCTGAATTAAGTCGCTACCTCATTCAACAACTCAACAAACATTGTGGAACAAATATTAAAGAGCCACAATTCATTGACAATAATGATTTGTTTGGCTTTGTGAGCTAACTAAAAACAAATGAATTCTGTATTCTAAATACTCGAGATAAACTATTTTCTCAGCGTATACTTGTATACTGCTATATTTCCTCTGTTAATACCGGCTATCAACAAAGGTGTGCTTCCATCAAGAAATAATAATGACTCCACTTGCCCTTGAAGGAG
>JANODK010000229.1:0-2639 GCA_031412655.1 Chryseolinea sp. | reverse complement strand
TGAACCCATTTCATCATGGCTTACAAACACACGCCCTTGATTATCGCAACCAACGCCAGTTATTCCCCACAGTTTTAAAGGATGGTAAACGCCAGGTCCATACGTTCCTGCCGGATAAGCAGGGGCATTTATACTAGCAGGAAAATCATAGCCAATTGTAAAACTTGATGCTATTCCACCCTCAGCACCAATGGCTTCAACAACGGTTGGGGCGCCTGAAACATCGTAGATTAGAATCTGTTTTTTCGCACCATCATCTGCCACTAGAAGTTTACCCGCCAACGCACCATCGCCCATCGCTATTGCCGTTGGCTTTTCCACATCGGTAATTGTTTTTCCATTGCCTGATATGGTAGCTCCGCTAATCGTAAAACCTCCCGCAGAACCACAATTACCGACACCAGGGCCATTTCCCAAAACATCACCGTCTTTATAAATACCATGGGTACGCCCTGCTTCATCCCACTCACTGGAAGTGTAACATGTTCCATCAGAGGTTACAGTCATACAATCAAAGTAATTTTGAACCCAATCATCAGTTACATCACTTGGAACGGGATAGCCTGTAGAGCTATTCTTTCCGCCAAAAGTATTTCCTATCCAACTGGAAGAGAAGGTACCAGGCAAAAGTTGCGCATTGACTTGATGCAATGACCCGAGCGCTAAGAATAGCACTACATTAAATTTTAAAATATGTAAATTTTTTATTTTCATTATCAAATAGATTAAAATGTTACTATGATGGTAGTAACTTGAATTTCATGCTGGTTATCCTTTTTAAATATTCTTTCTCTACTCAACAATTAGTTTCCTATTAAACTTTCCAGAGCCCCTTCTTATACTAATGATGTAAGTGCCTTTTGGATATTCTGAAGTGTTTATCTACAAGCTTAGTACGCGACATCTACCGCTGCCACTTACTCCATTCCATAAATAAGAACTTCCTTAATGCCTGCCCTCCAGGAGTTATCGTTCGTACGCACTTGTCCGCTTATACGGGCTCCAATTTTTCCTGTCACTGCAGTACCGGAGCAAGTGTAGGTTAGTCCAGCTGCACCATTTGTGTATGGATAAATTGGTGACACCGTCCAGTCACTTTCAGTCCAAGTTGTTCCATCGGTTGTGAATTGAAGTGTTAAGTTTGCAGTGAAACAAGTATTGTTATCAACATCTATTGAGCCCTGAATGAATTCGAAGCTGGTGATGCTTGCAGGAGCTGATTCCCAAATTACTCCAGCCGCCTCATATGCATTTGCATCATCGTCTACACCACCATTTAAGTTTACGTCAACGGTAGTATTGTTATCGTTCAATCCAGAAGCAGCAACACGATTTGTGTTAGATGTGGAAACGGTATTCTTTGACCATCTGTAAGCAGCTCCGTTAGGCGCGATATTGATTACCTCGCCACCATCTACGGCAATTGTTACCGTCTTCGATTTGGTGGACTGAGAACCATCTGCACTAGTTGCTGTTAAAACCACTTCATAGGCACCATTTTCTGTATATGTGTATTCAGGTGACATAACGGTTGAGGTAGCTCCCGAAACACCAAAAGCCCACGAGTAAGTAGCAGCATTTTGGGAAGTATTGGTAAACGTTACTTTAAGCCCTGTCGCTTCGTCAACAACATAGGTAAAGTCTGCCACCGGATCCGGTGCAGGATCATCGCCACCACAGGACGATAAAAAGAGGGTGAAGAATGTAAGTGCTACTGCACATACTAAGGATGAATACAGTTTGAATGATTTCGTTTGCATAAAATTATTGGTTTAAAATGATTGCAATTTTAATTATACACTCCCAATTAGGTTTTCATATCGTTCAAAATTGTGTTGTTTGCTTCCCAGGTGAAGTCCGCGCTTTGTTGAGCAAAGAGCCGTATTACTTCATCTAAAGAATTATTCTGAAACGAACCTGTTAGTTTACAATTTTTAAGATCTTCATTTCCAAAGACAACCTGTTTTCCAAAATTCCTTTCTAACACTTTTGCCACCTCTTCAAACCGTTGTGATTTGAACACGAGGCGGCCATCAGCCCATGATTTGTCATCAACGCTGTTTGTTTTTTTCTGCTTAATCTCTCCTGAAATTTTGGTGTTAACCGCTTTATAGTTGGGAGTAATCCGTACGGTATCTCTATCATGCTTGCCAATCTTTAGGGGTGCAATAAAAAGTACCTTTCCGGTTAAAACTGAAGTCTCAACATTTGGTTCATCATCATAGTCTTTAACATTGAAAGATGTCCTTAGCACACGAATATCTCCGTTGGATAAGTGAATAATAAAAGGCTTGCTTAAATTTTTGGTAACATCAAAAAACGCTTCCCCCTTGAGGTACACATCTCGCATCTCGGTTGCGAATTCGTCAGGATATATAATTTCGCTTTCCGCATTCAGCCACACCGTACTTCCGTCAGAAAGTGTGATTTTTGACCGCTCACCTTTATCATTATGTTTTGATTCCCCTGCGAGACTAATTATCCAAGTATTGTGATTCCTTAAAGAAGGATACAGATACCATCCCATACCAATGGCGATT
Source organism: Chryseolinea sp. (assembly GCA_031412655.1). Lineage (GTDB taxonomy): Bacteria > Bacteroidota > Bacteroidia > Cytophagales > Cyclobacteriaceae > Chryseolinea. The sequence goes on along the minus strand of JANODK010000229.1, from coordinate 99 downwards.
AGTAGGATTGGTGCGATTTTAAAAATCCAGGCAGTATACAAATAAAAATGCCGTTGTTCTTTACCCGCATTCGATGTTTTGATTTTACTTAGAACATCC
>JANODK010000228.1:0-51618 GCA_031412655.1 Chryseolinea sp. | reverse complement strand
TATTTATATTTTTCGTTGGATGAAATACAAAACGCTAATCATCTGAAAGAGTCTATTAACAATGTAGGTAGGAGATTTTCAAAACCTGGCAAGCGATGAAATATACAATCCTGTTTGTGGCGATGGTGTTCTGTTGTACTTTGGCTCATGCCCAAGAGACGGAAGATTCGCTGTACAATCTATTAGAGGAATCACCTCAATCGTATCCAATAGAGGATGAACAAAATACAGACGCAGTACAACTTGAAGATGTGGAAGGTGTAAACGAACATACACTCATTGAGCCAGATGCTTTGGAAGGAACCAGGGATTACAAAGCTGAGAAAATCTCAGTTCGAAAATTTGATGAGAAAAAATGGAAAGCAATTGTTGGATCAACTGACTATGAGGAAAAACCGGAAGAAGAGCCCAAAACAAAGGAGCAATTCAGAACGGAAAGTACACCCTGGAATAGTGAATTGCTTCGAGTGATCTCCTTTGTTCTCATTATTGCAATCGTCTTATTTCTTCTGTACTACCTCCTGAAAAATACAACCTTTGAAGAGAAACTGAGAAATAAATCATTTGAGATTCACGATTCTGTTGCGCACGTTGAAAACATTGAAGACCTGGACATTCAGACTTTGTTGCAGAAAACCCTGGCAGAGGGTAATCTTCGCCTTGCTATTCGTTTGTATTACCTTGGTTTGCTCAAGAAATTAAACGATGTAGGATTGATTGCCTGGAAGAGGGACAAGACTAATCGTGATTACTTATCTGAACTCTTCTCAAAAGAATACTACTTTGAGGAGGTAAAGAAATTAACATTGGCTTATGAGCAGGTGTGGTATGGTGAGCATACCATCACACATGAATCATTTCAGAAGCTGAGCCATAATTTTGAAACGATTCATCAAAAATTAAACACATTTAAGCCGTTGTGAAAAAAAACCGTATCACCATTATTATTTTTGCTGCATTGGGTGTCATACTCCTGATTTATTTTATCGTGAGTGCAACAGGCGAGAAAAACTATCAGTGGTTTGAAAGTTATGATTCAAAAAGTGATCAACCCTATGGAACATCCTTTATCAAACAATTACTGGAAAGTTACAAGCCAGGTGGTCACTTTGTTTCGAACGAAAAAAAATCTTTAAAATATCTGCTGGATTCAGCTGACGCTAATCATAATACGGACTATATCTTTATAGGACAAAGTATTCATCTTGGTGATGAGGATAAAGAAGCTTTAGTCAATTTTGTTAACAGCGGAAACGATGCTTTCATATCCAGTCTTGCAGCACCGATCGATATTATTGACAGATTTTACACGGACCAATGTGATCAACCATTGTACTTCACAAATAATGACGATGATTCTACCTTACGTGTCAGTTTTAATTTTTATCACGACACTTTGAAAGTACAAAATGGTTATCAATATGCATTTCGGTTTGGTGATTCAGATAGGCCCTATGCATGGAATTACCTTACTGATCAGGTACTTTGTGATTCAACAACTTCTATTACTCCGCTAGGATATCAAGCTCCAAACTTTGTTAATTTTTTCAGGATACCGTATGGTAGAGGACATCTGTACATACACAGTAATCCAATAGTCTTTACTAATTACTTTTTAACGAAAGAAGAAAAATTGAGCTACGCCTCAGGAGTATTCTCTCATTTAAAAGGTAAAAACATGATTTGGGATGATTTTAGTAAGATGCCATTTTGGGGAAATAATAATGCATACAATAGCCCACTTTATTATATTCTTCAGCAGCCCAGTTTAAAGTACGCCTGGTGGCTGTTGTTGATTACTGTTGTGGTCTACGTTTTCTTTGCAGCCAAAAGAACGCAACGTATTATCCCAGTTCTTGAAGCCAAAACAAACACATCACTTGAATTCATTAACCTGATTTCTTCCTTGCATTATGAAAATGGTAATCATCTTGATATGGTTAAGAAGAAAATGAAATACTTTTTATATTTTATACGATCTAAATATGGAGTTCATTCGCAAAACTTTAAAGAGGAAGATATTCAAAAATTATCAGAGAAATCAAAAGTGAATGTCTCCGACGTTCAAACTATTTTTTATCAGTACAATCTTATTGAGCGCAACTTCAGGAATGATATTGAAGTCACCCGATTGATTGATCTCTACTATGCTATTGAAAAATTTTATAAAAATTGTAAGTAATAATGACAACGAATATGGAAGAACAAAACATTGAATTTGAAAATACCCTGCAACCCGACATTGACCTGCTCAATAGGAGGGTCATGCTGATCAAACAAGAAATTGGGAAGGCTGTTGTCGGCCAGGAAAATACGATTGATTTACTCTTAGCAGGTATATTAGTGGGAGGCCATATTCTTTTGGAAGGTGTTCCCGGCATTGCAAAAACCTTGACGGCCAAGTTGGTAGCAAAGTCATTATCGGTGAGTTTCTCAAGAATTCAGTTTACACCTGACCTGATGCCGACAGACGTAACCGGAACTACCGTTTTTAATGTAAAGACATCTGAATTCACTTTTAATAAAGGTCCCGTCTTTGCAAACCTTGTATTGATTGATGAGATTAACCGTGCACCAGCCAAAACACAATCATCTCTTTTTGAAGTGATGGAAGAGAGACAAATTACCATCGATGGTATTACCTACCTCATGGACTTTCCTTTCCTGGTAATAGCAACTCAAAATCCTATAGAACAGGAAGGTACGTATCGGTTACCAGAGGCACAGCTGGACCGGTTCTTGTTTCGCATTAAACTAAAATATCCAACCATGGAACAAGAGGTAGAGATACTTCAAAAATTCAAGAATGATTTTAGTTTAAAAGTATTGGAAACTGTGAATGCTGTTATTTCCAGAGAAGAATTAAAACATTGCCAGGAGCTAATCGAAAAAATTCACATCAAGGATGAAATAATTTTATACATCGCAAAACTGATTGATAATACGCGCAATAACGGAGACCTCATGCTGGGGGCTTCACCGCGGGCCTCACTGGCCATTATGCGTGCTGCAAAGGCTATTGCTGCAATGAACGGCCGTGATTTTGTTACGCCTGATGATGTTAAATATGTGGCCTATCCGGTATTGAACCATCGTATCATACTAACAGCCGAACGTGAAATGGAGGGCTTAGAAAGCGAAGACATCATTAAAGAAATAGCGGAGCGAATAGAAGTGCCACGATAATGAGTTTAATAAAAAATCTTTTCCTCACGAATCGTTTCTTCTATGTGATGGCATGTATTATTGTTATCACCATGCTATCGTATGCTTTTCCTTTTCTGCTGGCTGTTGCTAAAACAAGTTTTGTTCTCTTTTTAATCCTTTCGGTTATCGATGCGATTTTATTGTATAACAGAACTGTTGTGATTGAAGTGAAACGTGAAACACCTTCTGTATTATCACTTGGAGATAATAATTTAATTACCTTATCGCTTGTAAATAAGTCTCTAATCAAAATTTGGATCGACCTTATTGATGAGTTACCGGAGCAATTTCAGGAGCGCAATTTTATAATTCCACTTGTGCTCACACCGAATATGCCCATTCAAAAAACGTATGAATTAAGACCTCTTACACGCGGTGAATATGTCTTTGGTAAAATCAATATATACCTGACTACAAACCTTGGAATAATCAAAAGAAGAATAAGCACTTCGTCCGAATCAATTGTTCCGGTGTATCCCTCCATCATTCAAATGAAAAAGTATGAGCTCAAAACATTTGCACGTACAGCCACCGAATATGGGGTGAAGAAGGTTAGACGCATTGGTCATAGCTATGAATTTGAACACATCAAACAATACATACGCGGTGACGATTACAGAAGTATCAATTGGAAAGCTACAGGAAGAAGAGCCCAGTTGATGGTGAATCAGTATGAAGATGAAAAATCGCAGCAAGTGTATTGCCTCATTGATAAAAGTAGGGTAATGCATATGCCTTTTCATGGATTGAGCTTGTTTGATTATGCTGTAAATGCTTCATTGGTTATTTCGAATATAGTATTAGGTAAACAGGATAAAGCTGGGCTCATCACGTTCGCGGAAACGCCAAAGGCAATTATAAAAGCTGACCGCAGTAAAATTCAGTTGAAAAAAATACTTGAAGCATTGTACAACGAAAAGGAAGGCTCAGTTGAAGCGAATTACGAAAGTCTTTATATGGCCGTTCGAAACTCAGTGAATGGAAGAAGCCTGTTATTCCTGTATACAAATTTTGAAAGCACCTATGCTTTACAACGTGTACTTCCTCAGCTTCGGAAGTTGAACGATCAACATTTATTAGTGGTGGTATTCTTTGAAAACACAGAGGTCAATACACGTACCTCCTATACGGTTGAGACCTTGCAAGATATTTATACTCAAATAACAGCTGAGCAATATGCCCTGACCAAAGTTCAGATTACTCAACAACTGAAACAACTGGGCATTTTTAGCATACTTACGAGACCCGAAAATCTTACCGTAAGCACCATCAATAAATACCTTGAATTGAAATCAAGAGGAATGATTTAACGAGGATTCAAGATTTGAAAAAGCTGAAGGTTGTTGGGTTGTAAACCTATTACCCTCAGCTTTATAAAATGGAAATTATTCGTTAGGCGTAGAACACATATGTATCAGCAAGTCTGTCGTGCAAAGCTTGTTTTTTACTATCCCAGCCTGCCATCATAAAGCCAATACATAAAATAATAGTAGATAATATCTTTGCAAAATAGCGTCCCACGGCATTTCCAAAGGATATGGGCTCACCTCTTAAATTGCCGACCTTAACACCTACTGCCATTTTTCCTATTGTAGCTTGTCTGCTGGAGCTTTCCATAACCGAGAAATAGACAATACCTATCAAGGTTGAAATACCGGTCAATGCATAATTTGTTTCGGTGAAGCTGTAACCTCCAAAAATGATATATGCCAACGCAACCTGTACAATCATTAAAAGAATACCATCAATAAAGTATGCAGCAACACGTATCCAAAACCCTGCGTACTCAAAGTTACGTTCTGTGGTTGTGGGTGAGTCTAAAATTTGATCCATAGGTTAATTATTTTTTTTCTAAGATAGAAATAAAAATTAAAGACTGAAATACGGGTATTCGTTACTTTCAAAATTATCTGGCCGTTTACCTGAATAATCGAATTTAAAGTTATTTAAGCTATCGGAAAGTATTGGATGAAGTCGTGCATACTGTGAGATAGTTAGCGAACGGTTTGCTTTGGTAAGATTCAAACAATGAAAAAAAGATACTAAACTGAATAGGGATGAAGAATTTATTTTCCTGGATATAAAACTCGAATGACAATACGGAATGATCGAATACTTTTTTTTAAATAACTCCAAATAAAAAGCGGAGATTGAAACTTCAACCTCCGCTTTTGTCAGAATTAAAAGACTATTTGTATGGTATCTACGAGATCATTGAGGCAATGATCAGCGATACAATAGAGGTAAGTTTAATAAGAATGTTCATGGATGGACCAGAAGTATCCTTGAAAGGATCACCTACTGTATCACCAATTACAGTTGCCTTGTGTGGATTAGAATTTTTGTAGTACAACTCGCCATTGATGGTTACACCTTTCTCGAAAGACTTCTTGGCATTATCCCATGCACCACCGGCATTCGATTGGAAAATCGCCATCAGTACTCCACATACTGTGATACCAGCCAATGCGCCACCCAATACTTGAGGACCTGCAGCAAAACCAATGATCACTGGAGAAAGGATTGCGATAGCACCTGGTAGAATCATTTGGCGAATAGCAGCACTAGTTGAAATCGTGATACATTTTTCATAATCTGGTTCTACACCTTCTTTACCTTCTAACAAACCTGGGATTGTTTTGAATTGTCTTCTTACTTCTTCCACCATTGAGTTTGCTGCGCGACCTACTGCGCGAATCGCCAATGCAGAGAACATGAATGGTATCATACCACCAATGAAGAGTCCGCCCAATACGCGTGCATTTGAAATATCAATCACGGTAATTTTTGTAATCGTCATAAATGCTGCAAAAAGAGAAAGTGACGTAAGAGCAGCGGAAGCGATAGCAAACCCTTTTCCGATGGCAGCAGTTGTGTTACCCACTGCATCCAATATATCTGTTCTTTCGCGAACTTCTTTTGGAAGTGCACTCATTTCGGCAATACCACCTGCGTTATCAGCAATCGGTCCGAAAGCATCGATCGCAAGTTGAATAGCGGTAGTAGCCATCATACCCGAAGCGGCAATCGCCACACCATAAATACCAGCAGCTTCAAACGCTGCAACAATACCGAATGCCAAAACCAAAACAGGTAGAGCAGTAGACATCATACCCACGCTCAAGCCGGCAATAATATTTGTTGCAGGTCCTGACATAGATTGTTCAATAATAGAATTCACTGGTCTTTTGCCCATTGAGCAATAGTACTCTGTGATGATGCTCATCAGGAACCCAACCACTAAACCGATAATTACAGAATAGAAGATATTGATTCGCGGAAACACATTACCACCAATTGAAAAGCTTTCGGGTGTTAAATAGTTGATTAAGAAATACGAACCCGCTATGGTAAGAAGAATGGCAACAAAGTTACCTGTGTTTAACGCACGTTGAGGACTTCCTGTTTCTGAAATCCGAACAAAGAAAGTTCCTGCGATTGAAAACACAAGTCCGATTGAAGCAATGGCAATGGGAAGAATTACAAGTGAAAGTCCATTCCAATTATCAGTTAACGTTACGGTGGCACCAAGCACCATCGTAGCAAGAATTGTACTTACATAAGAACCGAAAAGATCGGCACCCATTCCGGCAACGTCACCTACGTTATCACCTACGTTATCGGCAATAACAGCCGGGTTGCGTGGATCATCTTCGGGTATACCTGCTTCAACTTTTCCAACAAGGTCAGCACCAACATCTGCTGCTTTTGTAAAGATACCACCACCAACACGCGCGAAGAGTGCAATGCTTTCTGCACCCAATGAAAAACCAGTAAGGATTTCAAGCACACGATGAATATGTGTACCATCTGTATTATAGAATTGTTGTAACCCAGCGAAGAGTATCGTAAGACCAAGCACACCAAGTGCTGCTACGGAGATACCCATTACACTTCCTCCTGTAAAAGAGATGTGAAATGTTTTTGACAAACTTGTTCTTGCTGCCTGAGTGGTACGCACATTCGCCTTTGTTGCTACGCGCATTCCAATAAATCCTGCCAATGCAGAAAGTGTTGCTCCAACAACAAACGCCAAACCAATAATGGCATGTGATGATTCCGGATTAGCACTTACGGAAAGAACAATGGCAACAACGATAACAAAGATGGAAAGTACTTTGTACTCTGCTTTTAAAAAGTTCATCGCGCCATCGGCAATGTATTTTGCAATTTTTTGCATGCGCTCATTTCCCGGATCTTGTTTTGATACCCAGCGCGATTGAAAGAATGCGTACACGAGTGCCATAACTGAAATACCAATTATGGTTAACGCAAAAGTAGAATTAGTCATAAACATTTATAGATTAATGGTGAATTGAATACGAACAGATGATCAACATACGCACTACAAAGATTTGTTAGCAGGATTGAGTTTGCTTTTCCGTACGCTGTACAAGAAATAAATTAAAATACCGATGCCCATCCATACAATGAGTCGTATCCATGTGTCGCCTGGCAGTGTAAACATAACGCCAAGTGATGTGAGGATACCCATGATCGGTACGAATGGAAACAGTGGTGTTTTAAAAGGACGATGTAGTTCTGGATTTTTGTAGCGAAGTACTAACACTCCAGCGCATACAAGTACAAAGGCTAAAAGCGTTCCGATTGAAACCAGCTCTCCTAATAAGTTGATCGGGAACAAGCCTGCAACCATCATGGCAAAAAAACCTGTGACGATTGTCGTGATATAAGGTGTTTTGAATTTACTATGGACTTTTCCAAAAGCCGGAGGTAGTAAACCATCATTTGACATCGAATAGAAAATTCGGGTTTGGCCAAGAAGCTGAACAAGAATAACAGAACTTAAGCCTGCAATCGCACCTATCTTAATAGGGGTACGAAGCCAGGTCAAAGAATCTCCAGCACTGTCTACGGCAACAGCAATTGGAGCTGCCGTGTTCAGGGCCGTGTAACTTACCATACCGGTCATTACAAATCCAACGAGTATATAAATTATAGTACAGATTACGAGCGATCCTAAGATTCCCCACGGCATATCGCGTTGTGGATTTTTAACTTCTTGTGCTACCGTTGATATAGCATCAAATCCTAAATAAGCATAGAATACAATTCCGGATGCTCTGAAAATACCACTCCATCCAAACTGACCAAATGTTCCGGTGTTTTCAGGAATGAAAGGTTCAAGATTTTCAGGCACGATGTAGAATAATCCGAAGCCGATGAAAAGAAGGATTACTGTTATTTTAACAACTACGATCAGGTTGTTTACATTGGCTGATTCGCGGATTCCGATCACTAACAAAGTGGTGATGACTCCGACAATAAACATAGCCGGGAAATTCAGGAAGCTTCCGGTAAAGAGCCACTCATGTGTTGCTGTATCAAACGCGAAAGGTGCGTTACTCAGCGAAGGCGGAATATGGATTCCGTAATCCTTTAAAAAACTGACGACATAACCAGACCATCCTACTGATACAGTAGCACCTCCAAATAGGTATTCAAGGATCAAATCCCAGCCAATAATCCAGGCGATGAATTCACCTAAAGTAGCGTAAGCATAGGTATAAGCACTTCCGGCAACCGGAATCATCGATGCAAACTCTGCATAACATAAACCCGCGAAAGCACAGGCAAAACCAGCAATCGTAAAGGAAAGTACAATACCCGGACCCGCATAATTGGCAGCTGCCTGACCAGTGAGAACAAAAATACCAGCACCAATAATACCCCCGATGCCTAACATGATGAGGTTGAATCTTCCGAGCGTGCGTTTTAATCCGTTCGCATTTTCAGTGGTTTCAACCATTAATTGTTGAATCGACTTCTTTACCCAGATGTTGGCCATGTTTACAGTTTAGGTACGGTTTTACTCTGGCAGGGCACCAAATCAGGAAACCCCACAAAACTCTCAATCTAATGAACCATAGATTCATTGTATCGCGCGCAAATTAAATGAAATATTCTGTTACTTCTGCCATTCGTCATTCCCCTTATGGCCATTTATCTATGAAAAAGGGTGGTTTTCAAGGAATTAGAGAAGAAGATATTGCCATTTTATAGCATGTTCCACCGAATGACACTGAATTGGAACTGAGTCAACTACATACATAATAGAGGATAGGGTGTTGGGATGGAGGAACCACCAGAAATTTCAGGAGCATAATAAACCCACTGAAGTATTGGAGATTCAGACGATCAACTTTTTCCTCTCAACTAACATCCCAGCAATATGTAGTAAGTTGAACTAACCGAACCCTCATGTTACAGAATTACTTCAAAGTTGCCCTGCGCAACATTCGCAAACACAAATTCTATTCTATTTTAAATATCTCCGGATTGGCGTTCGGTTTAACCGCATGCTTTCTGATTGGCCTCTATATATATGATGAATTAACCTTTGATCATTTTCATAAAGACTACGATGATATTTACCATGTTGGACTTCATATCAATTTTGGTGGCCAGGAATACATAATGGCTTCTACCTGTCCGCCCTTGGCTGCTGAAATGGTAAATACTATTCCTGGTGTCGAACATGCAACGCGCATCAATCCCTGGAGACTGAGAAATCTAATCGTGAAGTATGAAGATAAAGCGTTTACTGAGAAGAAGGCGTTTTATGCTGACTCCAATTTTTTTGAATTCTTTAGCTACAAGTTGTTAGCAGGGGATGTTAAAACAGCTCTGAAAGATCCAAACTCGGTTGTGCTTACTTCATCCATGTCAATGAAGTATTTTGGTAATGAATCAGCTCTCGGAAAAATAATCACGATTGGTAATGATAAGAAAGCATTCAAAGTAACAGGTGTTTCAGAGGAGGCACCCGCTAATTCACACATTCAATTTGACATGTTGCTCTCTTCCGTATCCGACAAGGCAATGGGGCAAGGGACTTGGGGAGATCTGGGTGAAACATATGTCTACTTTCGAAAGAATAAAAACACTCCACTTTCTTCAATCGAATTAAAATTCAAAGACATCATTGCAAAACACGAAGCACCTGAAATAGAAGAAGCCTTTGGCGTATCCATGAAGGAGTTTGAGAAGAATGGAGGTGTTTTTAATTTCTTTACTTATCCGTTATCAAGCAGTCATTTGTACCATCCTGAAATTGATGCCTTAGGAACTGCGAGCGATATCAAGTACGTTTATATTATGGGTGCTGTTGGGGCATTCATTTTACTTATTGCGTGTATTAATTTCATGAACCTTGCTACGGCTCGTTCTGCCAGCAGGGCAAAAGAAGTAGGGCTACGAAAAACATTAGGATCAGCTCGTTCAAAACTGATTATGCAGTTTTTGTCGGAATCCTTTATATATGTTTTTGCAGCAATGATGATTGCGATCGCTGGAGTGTATCTGTTATTACCTTCCTTTAATTTGCTTTCAGGGAAGGTACTTTCATTTGATACGATGTTTTCTCCAATACTACTGGTGACAATCGTAGTTGTTTTTGTTATGGTTGCTTTGCTCGCAGGAAGTTACCCGGCTTTTTACCTTACTTCTTTTAATCCTATTGAGGTATTGAAAGGGAATGTACGATCGGGTATGAAAAGCAAAGGCATCAGAAGTACTTTGGTGGTGGTACAGTTTACCATTTCAATTTCACTTATGATTTGTACTATGGTGGTGTATAATCAACTTCAGTACATGCAGGAGAAGAATCTTGGACTTGATAAACAGAATGTATTAGTTCTTGAAAACACCGTGCTGCTGAAGAACAGTCAACACGCTTTTCTCGAAGCGTTAAACAATCAGGCGGGGATAGAGAAGTGCAGCTATACCAACAACGCATTTCCGGGGATAGATATGCTCGGGGTCTATCGCTCGGTGGGTACTACCAAAGATTTGACCTTCCCGATGTACTATACAGACGAGAACCATTTGGATGTTTTGAAGATTGAATTGTCGAGTGGACGTTTTTTCTCAAGCAATTTGGCTTCTGATTCCACAGCCTGTGTCATTAATGAGACTGCTGCCAGAGAACTTGGATGGACCAATCCACTCAATGAAAAGTTAACAGGAGATCTATCGGGTTCAAGTGCTGGCATGAATGTTATTGGTGTCGTTAAAGATTTCAACTTTGAATCACTTAAATCGAAAGTAAAGCCACTGGTTATTCTTCCGTCCGTGCGGAAAAAAGCAATCAATATGCTCATTCGTTACAATGGAAATCCAAAGGACGCTGTTGCTTCGGTGGAAGCTTTGTGGAAACAATATGCACCTAACGAACCCTATGAGTATAATTTTCTTGATCAGAATTTTGATAAACTCTTTCGCGAAGAACAACGCTTAGGACAACTCTTTACTGCTATGAGTAGCATTGCCGTCTTTGTTGCGTGTCTCGGTCTTCTTGGCCTAGCATCGTTCACAGCCGAACAACGCACAAAAGAAATTGGCATTCGCAAAGTGATGGGAGCTTCCGTTGCATCGGTAAATACAATGTTGTCAAAAGAATTTATGATGCTGGTGGGTATTTCATTTGTCATTGCATCGGCATTGGCATGGTATGTAATGAGAGAATGGCTGAGCACCTTTGCGTATCGGATTGAGCTTGGGCCGATTGTATTTTTGTTGGGCGGATTAATGGCGGCAGGGATTGCGTGGCTAACGGTGAGCTATCATTTTATTAAAGCTGCACGATCAAATCCTGTGGAGGCATTGAGGTGTGAATAGATTTGATGCTAGCTATTTTTCAATTGATGGCTAAGCCTTTCGTTCTTTTAATGGAATAACCAATTTTAATCCCGACCAGATCTCATCCACTGCGCAAACTTTTACATCAACCAATCCATTGGCTAACGCTAAGGCGCGAATATCATCTTCAATAATATCTGTAACTACTTTAGAGGCTTTCTTTGGCCAGGAAATCCAGATCATTCCGTTGGGTTCAATTTCGTTTCGTAGCGCAACAATGTTTTTTTCTAAGTCAGCCAGCTGCTTCGTAAAATAATGGATAAGATTTTTCTTCGACTTTTTATCTTTTGCAATCTTGATGTCTTTGGGTAAATCATCGAAGAGTTCAAAATAATAATCTGGCGGATTGACTAACCGAATGTTGTAGCTTTCTTTGATGCCTAGCTTTTTGGCAAGTGGAGTTCCGGAGTAGCCAGATGTTTTCACGGATGAAATTGATTTACTGTGAAGTAAATCAAAAATAGTAAAAGGCCGTTGGTATTGAAAATGCCCTAATTCCTGAGGTGAAATTTATTGAGAGAAATTAATATTGCAATCGGTAAAATTGCTCGCTAAAGCTCAATGTATGAATTTGGGTTAGGAGTATTTGGTAGGGACGTAGGAGAAAAGGACACGTTAAATACCCACAATTTATTTTCATGATTTAAATAGGTACGTGCACCTTCTATTTTGCAGAGATTGAATAGCCTTACGACAGAAGAGTATTTAGCGTTATTTGTAAATGTGAATTCAATACCCAGTGTTGTATCTTTTTGATGTATTAGTTGTCTAATCGTAAGTTGAACGGAATCGAGTTTGATTTTATCCTCGACTGTTCCGTTTAACGTTACTTTTATAAACTTCTCATTCACATACTTCATTGGGTTGTGACTATCAACTGTATCAGTTGGTTCCCAATAAGTTACCTCCAGCATACGAAGTCATTCTATTTGTAAAGAATGCTGGTAGAAAAAGTTAGAACATAAAATGGGTAAAAATGATAGGCTGATTATTCCAATCGGATAATGAAGCTTTCGTCTTGTTTTTTGTTTTATCATGCGATCAGATTATGGTAGTACAATCCAATCTTATTAAAAAAGTCACCTTGCTTCAATAAAAAATTGACACACTATTGTTGAAAGGGTCAAGTCTACCTCAACAACTTATCCAAACTATTCACCGCTACAAAATGATAATTCGGTCTTGCTTTTTCATAGATGGATAAAGCTCGCTTCTTTCCACTCTCGGTTTTAATGAGTTCACTGTATAAAGGCATTAAGAATTTCCTTCGTCCGGTGTGGATGAGGAATGATTCAATGTTTGGATAGGCTTCTTCGTATTGATGTTGGATAGCCAAGGTTCCCCATACGGTAACGATCTCTGCGTTTCCGGAGGCAGTGAAATGTCCAGCATTATCCAATGCTTTCATTTGCTGAAGTGAAAGTGTGCCTGGTAAATTTTTCAGGAAGTGAAGCCACTCGTGTGTGCTCCAGTTTTTGGTGATCTTGCTTTCCAGTTTTTGAGTTGTCTTCCAATTGGTGATTGCCTTGTCTACTTCCGTGAATTTTACTGAGGCAGGCATTGGACAATCAGCAGGTAATCCATCGGTGAAAATCCAGGCATTGAAGAAAGTATCTTCCAGCGTTACGTTAAATTGTTTCTTGTAATAATCTTTAATGAAGGGAATGAAATTTTCGGTCGTCATTGCCTTAAATGCATTTTGCTTGAAGTAATCTTTTACAAACGTGTCGAATGATTCGCGACCATGTTGTTCTTCAATGGAACGCAGAAAATAATATCCTTTAATGTAGGCGATCTCGGTTACACCATCATCCGGATTTCTGCCTTCAAGATTCAGTTTGAGTTTGGTATCGGCTGCGTGTCCATCATTCGTTAACGATTTTATTTCATCTTTTAAATCCTGAAGATTTAACGAAGCTAACATCTCAGCGTAATCACGTCCATATAATTTTTCCATGATGCGCGTCTCGAAGTAAACAGTGAAGCCTTCATTCAGCCAGAAGTCATTCCATGTAGCATTGGTTACTAAATTTCCTGACCAGCTGTGAGCAAGTTCGTGTGCGATAAGTGAGGTAAGGGATCGATCACCTGCAAGAATGGTTGGTGTTGCAAAGGTAAGTCGCGGATTCTCCATGCCGCCAAAAGGAAAACTAGGAGGGAGCACTAACACATCATATCGTTCCCAGGGATAAGCACCGTACAAGGATTCGGCACCGGCAATCATTTTTTCAAGATCAGCAAATTCCCATGCAGCTGTATCGAGTACACTGGGCTCGGCATAGATTCCACTTCGCTCGCTGATGGGAGCAAAAGAAAGGTCACCTACCGATAATGCAAGCAAGTAAGAAGGTATGGCTTGCTTCATTTCAAAATGATAGATGCCTTCAGCATTTTTTGTCATAGGATTGGATGCGCTCATCAAGGGTAACAAATCCTTTGGTACCGTTACATCTGCATCGTAGGTAAAGCGCACACCGGGTGAATCCTGACACGGAACCCAACTGCGCGCCAGTATGGCTTGCGATTGTGTAAAGAGAAATTCAAATTTTTTACCGGCTGTTTGTTGAGGACTCAACCATTGTATGGCTTCTGCATCGGGTGATGTTTGATAATGTATGTTTACTTGTTTGGTATCGGGGTGAATGAGAACCGCAAGGGCTTGCCCTAAAAGTGAATCATTCTCAGCAAGCCTGAACGTTGTGGGAGCATCGTTATCCAGCGTTATTTTTTCGATAACTAATCCTCTGGTATCGAATAGAATAATATCGGCATCGGTCTTTACTTCAATGGTCCACGATGCAATAGCTTTGATGGTTTTACTTTCAAAATCAACATGGGCTGTCCAATTTAAATGCGTAGCGCGTGCTTCGTTGGGTTGAGCAAAGGAGTGAATATCGTTTTCGTTTGACTTCATGACGGATTCGTTATTATTTTTTGGTTGGCAGGAAAATAAGAGACTGACCAGTGCTGCACTGCATGATATGTTGATCAATTTTAAATGCATACTTTCACGTTTTACAATTGGCAAACTACTAAAATTTATCATGATTGTTTACGGAATTAAGAGCTGCGACTCAGTGAAGAAGGCGACTACCTGGCTCACGAAAAAGAAGATCAAATTTGAATTTCACGACTACAAGGCGGAAGGCATTGGTGAGGAGAAGCTGCAAAACTGGAGCAAGCAAGTAGGGTGGGAGCGCCTTATGAATAAGAAAAGTACTACCTGGAGAGATTTAGGTGAAGCGGCTCAGCAGAAAGTAACGAATGAAAAAGCTGCCATTGGTGTGATGAAAGAAAAGACCAGCATAATTAAACGACCCTTGATTGAAATGAATGATCAGGTAATGGCGGTTGGGTTTAATGAGGAGGAGTATAAGAAGGTTTTTAAGAAGTGAGAGTACCTTCCATTATTACGCTTGTACTATGTTCACCTCTGCTCTATCTTTAATGTATGAAAGTAGAAGAGCCTGATCTTTCTGGCAGTTACACCTATTCTGATTATCTCACTTGGAAGTGGAGTGATATGACTGAACTGATACGCGGTCGAATTTTTAAAATGTCACCCGCTCCCGGAAGCTTGCATCAGAAAATTTCGGGTGAACTATTCAGGCAATTGGCTAATTTTTTGAAAGGGAAACAATGCCAGGTTTTTTCTGCTCCCTTCGATGTGCGGATACCTGCTTCATCCGAAAAAAAAGCTGACCACGATATTATTACAGTAGTGCAGCCAGATTTATGTGTGATATGTGATCCTTCCATGATTGATGCCCGGGGTTGCATTGGCCCACCCGATTGGATTATAGAAATATTATCTAGTGGTACATCATCAAAAGATTTGCGCGAAAAGTTTGATGTGTACGAAGATGCAGGTGTGAAGGAATATTGGGTTGTGCATCCGCAAGAGCAAACACTCCTAATCTACACACTCAATGCAAACGGCAAGTATGAAGGTACACTTAAACCTTATATTCGTACCGACCGAGTTTCACCGCTCACATTGCCTGGATTGACGTTATCACTAGAAGAAGTATTTCCAGAAGTTGAGTATTGATAAATTTCGATTTAGGGCACTTCCTTCCTAGTTGTTATTGATGTTGAACTACTCTTGTTTCCTGAGTGGCTTCACGCATAAACTCTTCTGCACGTTTACTGATCATCGGTATTTTTTCCATGGAAGTAACTTCAATCATGGCAATGCCGAAGTCTTCTACCACCTTCCCTTTAATAGAATAAAATCCCCTTCCCCGAAAAGGAAATTTGCGCGCGACATCCGGAAAGTGAACGGTGTCAAATACTTCACCATGTTGATCGTAGAATGTTCCGAAGTACATAAACTCACCTTTCTTGGTGCTGGTGTTTTTTGTCGTTACTACATATCCTAAAATAGATATGTATTTACCGATCTTATTCATAAGCTCAAGCGCCAACGCATTACCAAAATCTTGTGTAGCCACTAATTTGAACGGATCGCAAAGCGGAAAGCTCAGGAGTTCAATTTCATCAAATGCATCTTCCAATTCACTTCGCTGCAATACTGGCAATGGAAATTCTTTTGATTCAGTATCAAAAAGTTGAGCAGTCGTTTTATTGCGTGATTTAGTGTCGCTTAAAAACAACATTGCCTCCCAAAGCAATCGTTGTTTACTTTTTCCGGTAAAGCGAAATGATCCCATGCGGATAAGAATGCGTACTTGTTCCAAACCCAGTGTCACTCTTCGTAAAAAATTATCGAGGCTTTTAAAGTTTCCGTTTTGAGTACGCTCGATCGCAATTTGCTTGGCTACTTTGCTTTCTAAACTTTTTAAATGAATGAAGCCAATGTAAATACGATTGCCATAGATGGTGGTAAGGTATTCGCTGTGATTAATGCAGGGTGGTTCGATTAATGCACCATTCATGCGTGCTTCATGAAAGTAAAATTCTGTTCTATAGAATCCGCCAAAGTTATTGATAACACCCACCATAAACTCCAATGGATAATGTGCTTTCAGAAATAGACTTTGATAACTCTCAACAGCATAACTGGCAGAGTGCCCTTTGGCAAACGAATAACCTGAAAAACTTTCGATCTCAAACCAAACGCGTTCACTGATATGCTGTGGATAATTTCGCTCGCGACATCCTTCAAAGAACCGATCGCGTACACGATCAAATTCAGAACGTGACCGATACTTTCCTGACATACCTCTGCGCAATACATCGGCTTCAGTTAAAGTTAGTCCGGCAAAATAGTGGGCTACGCGAATAACATCTTCCTGGTATACCATTACACCATAGGTCTCTCTCATCAATTCATCCATCTTTGGATGGATGGCCTCATACGTGCCTCCATTTTTCACAGCATGAAAACGTTCAATGTATGTCTTCATCATTCCGGAGCTTGATACCCCCGGACGAATAATAGAACTTGCAGCCACCAACGTGAGATAATCGTCACAACATAATTTCCCCAATAACATTCGCATAGCGGGTGACTCAACATAGAAGCAACCCATCGCTTTGCTGTGACGCATGAGATCTTTTATTTTTTCGTCTTTCTTAAAGTCAGCGAAACGATTCACATCAACATCAATTCCTTTATTTCGTTTTACATGCTTAACCGTTTCTTTGATATGACCTAATCCGCGTTGACTGAGGATATCGAATTTGTAAATGCCAAAATCCTCAGCAGCGTGCATTTCAAAATGCGAAACGGGCAGTCCTTTCGGTGGAAGTTCAGTAGCGGTATACGCGTAAATACTTTTTTCAGTGATGAGCACACCACCGGCATGAATAGAAATATTGGCAGGTAATTCTTTCGAACCAATGTAGGCTGCGTAAGCATGAACCAGTTTACCGATGTGATCACGTTCAATATTAATCTTACGATTCTCAACCAGTTCATCAATTTCTTCTTTTGGTAAGCCGAAAACTTTTCCAAGTTCGCGAAGGATAGATTTACCCTGATAGGTAACATGTGTACCCAGTAAGCAGACATGATCCATATCATAAGTCTTAAAAAGATATTCATAAATGGCATCACGATTATCCCACGAAAAATCGATATCAAAATCAGGAGGAGAGGTTCGCTCTTCGTTGAGAAAGCGTTCAAAATATAAATCAAGTTCGATAGGGTCAACATTGGTAATACCTAAACAGTAGGCAACGGTACTGTTCGCACCACTTCCTCGCCCTACAAATTCATAACCTTGTGATTTTGCATACCGGATAAGATCGTAGGTAATGAGGTAGTAGGATGTAAACCCTTTCTTTTCAATGATTCTTAATTCTTTTTCAATCCGATCATTCCATACTATTTCATCTTTCTTCGTTTTCTTTTCTATTTTTTTAAGACCCTTCATGGTCTCCTCTCTTAGGTAAGAGATGTCTTGTTTTATACTTCCACTGAAAGATTTTTTTATTTTATCGTCTCTCTGTTTGCAGATGATAGAACATTCATCAATCAGCATTTGTGTGTTGAATATTAATTCAGGATACTGTTCAAAGTATTTTTGAAACTCATCTTCAGGAATCATGAATTCATCCTTACGCGCCTGTTGGAGTTCTGGTAGTTTACTCAACAAGGTGTTGTTGGCAATACAGCGTAATAATCGATGAGTATTGTGATCTCTATACACTAATTTATTTCCTTTCTTTTCCGGAGGAAGAAACGTTACGGGTTGAAGGATAACTGATTTTTGCAGATACACTTCTTTTTCAGGATGAATTGATAGATGATGAAGATCCTGTCTACCTATGCCAATGTATTCAAACGGTTTGAGCAGGCTGACTTCAATTTTACCGAAGGGATAAATGATAAAAACATCTTCAAGTTCAGGTGCGCGTTTGGGCAGTGGTGCTACTTCTTTATTATGATAAGATAAAAATCGATTGAGCTGCTCGAACCCTTTATTGTTTTTCGCGATAGCAATGTACAGCAGTTCATTATCATCGACATCTCCTTTGTGTGATTTTCGAAATTCGATGCCTACTGCGATGTCAAGTAAATATGCTTCCTTTCCGAATTTGGTAAGACCATTTTCACAAGGTCTATTCTCATCACAAATTCTTAGCATCTCTAAGTAAGATGCGGTGTTGTTTATTTCTGTTAATATCAGTTTATGCACACCACATCGCTCCGCTTCTTCAAAGAGCGTTTTGATTGGTAAGGTTCCGTATTTAAAACTAAAGCCGGTGTGACAGTTGAGGTACATAAAGAACTGTAGATTTTTTAGACCAGTACTTATCCCGAGGTGTGCTTGCTTCGATCCACGTTCATCGGAGACGCGCGAAAGGGAAAGTGCATTCCATAGGAAGATCGTAAGCGCGCTTAAAATCTCAATTCACAACCCCGCCACAAGCGGGGTTGTGAATTGAGATTTCATTAATCCACATGTAGCTCCTGCGCTTCGCGGGAGCTACATGTGGATTTTCCTAGCGCGGCCTACGCTTTGTATTCGAAGCGTTTATGTTCTATCCGCGCACTAGCACTGAAATTATTCTGTGCGGTTACTTCAGTTAAGCACTACTATTTTTATTTTATAATCAGCACGTACCAGACAGAAACTTCATTTCTTTACTCTTTCCAAATACGCCATCACCATCCGTATCTCACCAAAGCTATAAGCATCACCCAATGCTTCTTTAATAGGCGATAGTGCTTTCCCTCCGATTTGTTCAATGGCTTTTTGGATGATCGGAATTTTTGAAGAGTTCATCATTTGTTCGATGTTAAGCGTGCCTTGTTGTATATAAAAGGCAAGGTGTCCTTCAATGGTGACTTTGCTAAGCTCTCGTAGCTCGGCAATCTTTTCAATTGAATTTCCGAGCTTGAACATTTCAAAACTTTGCTGCTTGGTGTCAGTTTCACGCTCGGGCCTTTCTTTGCGTAAGCGCTTCGGACTTTTAAGATGAATGCGTGACTGAAGATTATTTGCTTCACAATATTCGACAACAATATCTCCAAATAGTTTACCATACTTATCAATCTTCACTTCGCCAAAACCTGATATTTTTTTGAACTCATCCTTAGTATGAGGAAGGTAAGTAGCTACTTCCATCAGTGTTGCATCGGAGAGTACGATGTAGGCCGGTACGTTTTCTTCCCTGGCAATGTAGGTTCGTTTCTCTTTGAGTTGTTTAAAAAGTTCTGTTTCATAATCTGCTTTTGGCATCGCCACCATAACCCTTTCTTTTGGTTTGGCTAGCATTACTTTCTGTTGCCCTTTTAGTACCGCATCACTTTTTTGAGTAAGCTGCAAGACAGGATATATTCCATCTGATTTCGTGAGATAATGTTGAGATAGTAGTTCACGAATAATGGTCGTCCACTCTTCTTTACTCTTGTCTGCACCAATGCCAAATGTTTTCAGTTGCTTATGTTCTTCCTGAATTTTTGCTGAGTTCGATCCTCTTAAAAGATCGATGATATATCCGGCACCAACACGTTCGTTCACGCGTGCGACAGCAGAGAGCACTTTTTGCGCTGCAATGGTTCCATCAACAAGTTCAATGCGCGTAAGACATACATCGCAGTGACCACAATAATCCGCAGTAACTTCATCAAAATAATTTAATAAATATTTTCTTCTGCAGGTTGACAGATCGCCATAATTAGCCATCTGATCTAACTTTCGTAAATAGATTTTGGTCTGCTCGGGATTATCATCAATCGCGACAAACTTTTTCATTTTACTGACATCGGCATATGAGTAGAATAACAAGGCTTCACTCTCCAGTCCATCGCGACCAGCACGACCAGTTTCCTGGTAATAGCTTTCGATGTTCTTTGGTAAATCCATGTGCACTACATATCGCACATTCGATTTATCGATGCCCATACCAAAGGCAATGGTAGCTACCATGATTTTTGTTTCGTCACGCAAAAACATTTCCTGGTGCTTGGCGCGAATTTCTTTGGTTAATCCTGCATGATAGGGTAGTGCATCGAAACCTTCTTCCTTCAAATCGTTGGCAATCCTTTCTGTGGATGTGCGCGACAAACAATAGATGATACCGGATTCATCCTTCCGACTTTCTAAAAACGTAAGTAGTTTTTCAAAACTGTTTTGTTTGGGTTCTACCGTATAACAAATGTTTGGGCGATTGAAACTTGATAGAAATGTTGTGGGATGGTTGAGTTCTAATTTTTCGAGAATATCTTTTTGTGTTAGTCGATCAGCAGTTGCCGTTAGTGCAATGACGGGCACACGTGGCATCGATCGTTTTAAATGTGAGAGTACGAGGTACTCCGGACGGAAGTCGTGCCCCCAATGAGAAATGCAATGCGCTTCATCAATGGCGATCAGGCTTACATCGAAAGAAGATAATCGTTTGATGAAATTACTTTCGGGTGCGAGGTAGAGTAGTTTTAGTCTTTTGGATCGTACCCTCTCTAAAATTTCTTCCTGCTCGTGGTAGCTTTGTGTTGAGTTTAGATACGCAGCCTCAATTCCATTCACTCGTAGTGCATCGACCTGATCTTTCATCAATGCGATAAGCGGAGAGATCACCACAGTAAGCCCATCAAAAACCAAAGCAGGTATTTGGTAGCATAATGATTTCCCGCCCCCAGTGGGCATCAGTACAAACGTGTCCTTCTTTTGAAGCACAGCATTAATAATGGCTTCCTGCTCCAGCCGGAAAGAAGCATACCCAAATTGATCGCGAAGGATTTCGAGCGGTGTCATAGTAGCTTGTAACGTTAACGTCATATACAACTTAGTTTATTGTTTTTTATTCACCAAATGGAATGTCCGCATAATGCACCCAGCGATTTTCACTTCGTGCTAAGACGGTAATCCGATCGCATAAAAAATGCTGACTGTAGGGAAGGTCTTTCAAGTACGGCCAGGTCTTCAGAAAATCTTCGGATGAAAGATTACGGCTGATGGTGATGTTCGGTACAAAATTGGAATCAGCTTTCACCAGCTTTTCAAAAATATCACGCAAGGGATATTTATTGACAATATCAAGATAGATGGTGCGATTGGATCCATGGTGAAATACATTTAAGTCTTTAATAAAAATATTAAAGGGCTTGAAGTGATCTGCTTTTGATTGAACATGATGAAGCATGTCTTCGATATGTTCATCGTTATATCTGAAAAGCGAGATGTGTGCTTTGGAATACCGGTCTTCAAATTCGTGTCCAATCAGATAATGTACATCATCTTTTAACACGGATACATCGCTCTTGATGTGGGGTGGTGGTGCGATCATGAAAAATAGCTCTTGTACCGGGCTTGCAATTTTTACAGGTGTTGCTTTCATATTCTTGTTTTTTTGTTTTCGTAGTTAATTAGATATGTCCCTTAAACATATTCATCTCCATCCTCACACGCTTGTTTACATTTAAGGTGGTGGCACGGATTACTTTTTCCACACCATGTCTGTGTTTAATTCGGTCGATGGCTTCGTAGAGGTTAATGGTTTCGGCTGTGTCATCAAACAAACTAATTTGGTGGTTGCCGTGAACCAAATTGCTGAGACGCACACCTACTAGGCGGATCAGCATTCTTCTATTATAGAGTTTGTCGAAGAGTTGCGTTACGATACGCAGCAATACGTGATCAGACGAAGTATAAGGAACATGTATCTGTTTGGTTTCCGTGTCAAAGTTGGAATAGCGAATCTTCACCGTGATACACGATGTTAATTTCTTTTGATCGCGCAATTGAAAGGCAACCTTCTCCACCATGGCGATGAGAATAGACTTCAATCGCTTTACATCAATAGTGTCTTGTTCGAATGTACACTCGGTGGAGATTGATTTCTGCTCTGTATACGGAAGCACTGGAGTGTCGTCAATACCATGCGCTTTGTTCCAAAGGCTGATACCGTTTTTACCGAAAGCACTGACGAGGAAATTCATGGGCATGTCGCGAAGCTTAGCTACGGTGCGCACGCCCATGTCGTGTAAGAAAGAAGAAGTCTGTTTTCCGATCATCGGGATTTTATCGACTGATAGGGGAGCGAGAAAGTTTTTTTCATCTCCGGCTAGAATGTGTTTGTTCGCATTCGGCTTAAACTCACCCGTTGCTACTTTCGATACCAGCTTGTTAACAGACATTCCTAAGGAGATGGTGAGCTTGCTCTCCTTAATAATCTTCTCGCGCAATTCTGTAGCCCATTGAAATGCACCAAAGTATTTGTCCATACCACTGGCATCAATATAGAATTCATCGATCGATGCTTTTTCGAAGGAAGGAGCTTCTTC
Organism: Chryseolinea sp.; assembly: GCA_031412655.1. GTDB lineage: Bacteria > Bacteroidota > Bacteroidia > Cytophagales > Cyclobacteriaceae > Chryseolinea. The sequence goes on along the minus strand of JANODK010000228.1, from coordinate 28,553 downwards.
TGCAATCATCTCGGTAATTTCGTGTGAAGCCTTGCTGTACGCTTCCATATCTCCTGAAATCACTTTTGCATCCGGGCAAAGTTGAAGGGCTAAATACATGGGCATGGCAGAGTGAACACCAAATCTGCGGGCCTCATAACTGCATGCGGCCACCACGCCTCTGCGACTGCTTCCGCCCACTATTAAAGGCCTGTTCTTTAGTCTTGTGTCTTTTCTACACTCTACCGCTACGAAGAAAGCGTCCAGGTCCAAGTGTATAATGTTCCGTTCCATGACGCTAATTAACTAAAAATATTAGTTAATTGTTTTTATATTAAACTAATTATTTTAGTTTTGTCTCACTGTCAGCCATAGCAGTAGAATTTGAAAGAAGGCTGGGATTTTTCCGGCCTGCTTCAAATTCTTATATAGATCGTCTGTAGTTGGCGATTACTTTCGTGATGCGTCCTGCAGGTTTCAACCTGTAGGAACATCTGCGAAAAAGTGTTGAAGTATTTAAGTGCTTATGTGTTGAAGTTCTCTGTAAGATTAGAGTTTATGTATAATCAATTAACTTCGAACCCTGAACTTGAAACATCAAACCTCAAACTTTGAACCTCGAACTTACCTATGGCACTAATAAATAAAAACTTAAAATTTCTTAGAACTGAACTTGGCCTTACTCAAAAACAGTTGGCCGAGAAATTGGGATTGAAGCAAGCAGCCATTGGTGCTTATGAAGAGGAGCGTTCTACTCCACCCTTAGTTTCATTACTCGACATCGCTAAGATTTTTAAAGTAAACCTGGATATGTTAGTGAGCCACGATTTAAGTCGTGTGTCTGAGAAGGATAGAAAAGGCATTTCATCTTCGCGCGGAAAAGAAGTGCTGGCCATTACCGTTGATAGTAATAATAAAGAGAACGTAGAGTTAGTTACACAAAAAGCATCGGCAGGTTATTTATCGGGCTATCAGGACGTGGAGTTTGTAAAAGATCTTCCCAAGATTAGCATGCCGGTGTTGCCAAAGAACAGAACGTATCGTGCCTTTGAGATTCAGGGTGACTCAATGTTACCGATTCAACCCGGCAGTATTATTTTCGGTGAATACCTGGAAGATATTTCATCCATCAAAAACGGAAAGCTTTATATCTTAGTAACCAAACAAGATGGTATTGTCTTCAAACGCATTTTCAATTTTGCGGATGATGAAAGTAAAGTATTGCTGGTTTCCGATAATCGTCTTTATGAACCGTATTCAATCAATGCAGAGGATGTATTAGAGATTTGGGTTGCGAAAGCATTTTTCTCGAACCAGTTTCCTGAGACTATTGCAGATTCATCCGTGGCCGATCAATTGGCAATTCAAGTTGTGAAGTTACAGGCTGCGTTGAATGTGAAGAAGAAATAAATTACGGGAATCATCTTCGTTTACTTGATCATGTGTGTATCAAAAAATGCTTTGGCATTCAGTACTTCTATAGACGAGAAGTGAAAGTCACCTACATCCTCCGTAACAATACACTTGCATTTAGATTGTTGTGCTGAATAATATTCCAAACCATCTTCAAAATCTCCAATTGATTTATTCTGAATAGCCTTCAATACAGTTTGATTATCAACTGAAGTGATCTTTATTTTTTTAGTCAGAATTTCAATTTTCTTTTTTGCAGAAATTGCCCCAGTCTTTTTCTCGGCAAAATAATAAGCAATGGCGAGACAGATGGGAGAGGTTTAAACTGTAAACTTTGGATTGTCAGATAAGCTGAGGATGCGAGCCGAGTAAGTAAACAACGGGTATTCTTTGTTTAAAACGGAAACAAGAATATTGGCATCTAAAAAAATGTTCATCGTTTAGCAGCGAAGAATTCTTTTTTCATCGTGCTGCGTTTCCGGGGTTTAGTTTGATAGGATGCCTCCCCTTCAGAAAGTTGCTGTATCCAATCGGCAAGGGGCATGTCTTCCAGGTTTTTATAATTTTCTGTTGTGATTTTTCGGTATAAATATTCGGTGAGCCGTGACAAGCTTACATTGTTGGCATCTGCAAATTTTTTTGCCCTTTGCACTATTTTCTCATCGAAGCTTAAGGTTATTTTTGCGTCCATAACGGCCTTATTTGTTATACGACAAAATTAAATATTCTATACGTGTAAAGCAAAAACACGTAATATGTAGAATCAACTCTCTTGATTCGAAGAAGAGATAAAAATGGAGAATGTAGTTCCTGAATCCAGTTTACTTTTTACTTCTGCCCGGCCACCAAGCGTTTCGGCTTGAAGCTTAACCAGAAACAATCCTAATCCCTTTCCTTCTGTGTGCGTATGGAAACGTTTATACAACCCAAAAACTTTGTCTTTAAATTTATCGAGATCGATGCCCATTCCATTATCGGTTACATCTAATCTAACAAGGTCGTTATCTTGTATTGTGCGGATGTTGATTTTTGGTTTTCGCTCAGGTGAATGATATTTTATGGCGTTGCTGATTAAGTTATACAAAATACTGCTGACCATCGGTTTGATGGAATACACCGTAGCGGCTTCGGTAAAATCTGATTCGATTTCAACCTGCTGATCTTCAATTTCCTTTTTTAGCAAAAGCATTATGTGCTCTAGTTCATTCGACCATTCTAGGCGTTGCTTTGTTTTGGAAACCGAGTTACGCATGTCAATAATACTGCCCAGGTCTTTGATGGTGGTATCCAGTCTTTCAGAACTAATTTCAAGATGTTGTAGAATAACTTGATGATCATCTTTCAATTCTTTTCTGTCAATTAAATTAACAAGCCCAATCAAACTCGCTACAGGTCCACGCAGGTTGTGTGAAACAGTATACGAGAATTGTAGCAAATCATTATTGTGCTTGATTAATTCTTCATTCGTCTGTGATAGTTGGGTATTTTTCTCAACCACTTCGCGATTTAGCTCAATGTTTTCCGATGCCAGCTGTTCCTGTTGCTGTTGAATGAGGGCCTTGGCGTGACTGAGGTTTTCAATCAAAACTTCATTCTGTTTCTCATAGGTTTCGAAGCTGTATTTCAAGAAGAAACTACTCCCGGTAATGATTAAAAAAGTAGCGCCCACCATGTAATTGGTAAAATAATAGTTAGGTGCGGAGAAGCCTACATCATAATATCCAACACCAAACAGGTGATGAATTGGGTCATAAAACACCAGGCAAAGGAAGCTAATGAGTATTCCGGAGATCAGACGTTTTCTTTCTTCCAGTTTAAAGATGATGAAGGGGAATATACTTCCGGCTAATATCAGCAACCGAAATTGAAAGTACTGAAACTCTTCTAACATGACCGGTACATCAAACTTATCCGCGACCGAAGCAATAAGCGAAACCATGTTTAAGGACAATAGCAATAATATTCGGCTGATGCTTACATATTGGAAATGGTTCAGAACAATGGGTGTGAGAAAAAAGAAGGTAGCACCTAATGCCATTTTAACGGTAACGATCCAACCAAAATAAATGAGCGCAACAATAAATAGAAGAAAGGTAAAGCCGGAAAGAATCAGACTAATTCGATTACAGATTACGATGTGTCGAATTTCTTTTCGATCACTGTTCGGGTTGGTCCCGATAAAGCTTATAACACGCCAGATTTTTAGCAGCACAACGAAACATAGTAAAAATTCACAAGTGAATCATTATTATGTGACCCTATGTAAGATTTAAACCCAATTAATATTTTTTTTCAGGAGCAATAGGGTTTTCGCTTCATTCGATTCAGGCTTTGGCTTTTGATTGTATTCCCAATTGGCTTGTGGCGGAAGACTCATTAAGATGGATTCTGTTCGTCCATCGGTATCCAATCCGAACTTCGTGCCACGGTCCCACACCAGATTAAACTCAACATACCTTCCTCTGCGCAAATACTGCCATTGCTTTTCATTTTCTGAAAAGGGAAGCGCATGGTTCTTTTTCATGAAGTGTGAATACAATGGTACGAATGAAGCACCTACATCTTTTACAAATTCAAATCTCGATTCCTTCGTAAAACCATCATCGGCTTTAAGGTAATCGAAAAAGATTCCACCAATACCTCGCGTTTCATTTCGGTGTTTGATGAAAAAATAATCATCCGCCCATTTCTTAAATTCAGGATAGTAGGAAGGGTTATGTTTATCACAAACTGATTTTAGTTGCTGATGAAAATAACGCGCATCGTGTTCATTTACATAATGCGGGGTAAGATCAATGCCACCGCCAAACCACCACATTCCATTACTCATCTCAAAGTATCGCGTGTTCATGTGGATGATGGGAACCATCGGATTGAACGGATGAATGACAATGGAAATACCAGTCGCAAAAAAATCAATTGGCTCATTGGCGTTCAGGTTTAGCGACTTAAGCACAGGTTCAGGTGCTTTCCCCCAAACAGCAGAAAAGTTTACGCCACCTTTCTCAATTATTTTTCCGCCCGTCAACACACTTGCCACACCACCACCACCACCCGGTCGATCCCATTCATCTCGTATGAATTTCCCCTGACCATCCGTTTCTTCTAATTGTGTGCAGATGTCTTGTTGAAGGTAAGTGAACCAATTGCGTATCGTTTCTTTTGTAGGCATTCAGCAAAGTTAATTGGAGTTAGTCCATAGTCAATAGTCCATAGTCGATGGTAGTGGCTATATAGGAATTGATGTGCTGCACATATAATTTTCTGATTATCTTCTATGGACTATAGACTAAGGACTATGGACTTTTTCTATCTTTCGCCCGAGACCAACATAATGTTAACATGGCAATAGAGGAGACCGCTAAAGCCAAGAAAAAATCGACCACAGAAATCAGTAATGATATTCTACTGAAAGCCTATTCATTAATGTGTGTTGCCAGGGGTTTGGCAAATACCTATGATGAGAAGCGTGATGTTTGTGGTAAGTATGTTCATAGCACTTCGCGTGGGCATGAGGCGATTCAACTTGCAGCAGGACTACAATTACAATCTTTTGATTTCGCTTCACCGTATTATCGTGATGAATCGATGCTACTCGGAATCGGCATGGAGCCGTATGAACTCATGCTCCAGCTCATGGCCAAACGTGACGATCCATTTTCGGGAGGACGAACATACTATTCACATCCATCTTTGAAACGTGAAGACTTTCCCATTATTCCACACCAAAGTTCGGCTACAGGAATGCAAGCTATTCCGGCCACAGGCATGGCACACGCAATTGCGTACCTCGAATCGCAAGGTCTGTTATCAACAGAAGATAAACCTGTCGTTTTGTGTTCATTGGGTGATGGCTCAGTAACGGAAGGAGAAGTAGCAGAGGCTTTTCAAATGGCGGTGTTAAAAAAATTACCCATTATTTATTTAGTTCAGGATAATGATTGGGGAATTTCGGCAACCGGAAAAGAAATGAGGGCCATGGATGCATACCATTATGCTGGCGGATTCAAAGGTATGGAGCGAATGGCAATTGATGGTGCTGACTTTGTTGATTCTTATTTGGGGATGAAAAAAGCATTTGCTTTTGTACGAAAGCATCGTGGGCCGATCCTGGTGCATGCTACTTGCCCATTATTAGGACATCATACTTCTGGCGTTCGAAGAGAATGGTATCGCGGTGAGGATTTGGAATTGCATAAGAAATCAGATCCGATTGCAGCATTTCATCATTATTTATTGAGTCAGGGTGAAACGGAGGAGAAGCTGAATGAGATAAGATTGCAAGCAGAAGCTAAAGTTGGTAAAGATTATGAACGCGCTGTTCAATCACCCGATCCGGATGTGAATGATTTTGATTCGCATGAATTTGCTCCGACTACTATTATAGAAGAAAAAGGTAATCGATCACCTAAAGACGGTGAGAAAGTGGTTATGGTTGATGCTGCACTTCACGCTGTTGATGAGATTTTAAAGAAGCATCCCGAAGCATTGTTCTATGGACAAGATGTAGGCAGAAGATTGGGTGGAGTGTTTCGGGAAGCGGCAACACTGGCACAAAAATATGGCGATGGTCGCGTGTTCAATACACCGATTCAGGAAGCATACATTGTAGGCTCAACTGCAGGTATGTCAGCAGTAGGAGCGAAGCCAATTGTTGAAATTCAATTTGCGGATTACATCTGGCCGGGCATTAATCAATTGGTGGAAGAACTTTCTAAGAGTTGTTATTTGTCAAAGGGAAAATTTCCAATTCAATCATTGATACGCGTGCCGATTGGCGCATATGGTGGTGGTGGTCCGTATCATTCCGGTAGTATTGAATCAACCTTATTGAATATTCGTGGTATTAAGGTAGTGTATCCTTCTAATGCTGCTGATATGAAAGGATTGTTGAAAGCATCTTTCTATGATCCGAATCCCGTGGTGTTATTGGAACATAAAGGATTGTATTGGTCTAAGGTTCCGGGAACAAGTGATGCAAAAACAACTGAGCCAGATGAAGATTATATCATCCCGCTAGGTAAAGCATCGATTGTTCAACAGGCATCCGAAGAAAAAATAAACGCAGCAGAATCGTGTGTGGTAATTACCTATGGTATGGGCGTGTATTGGGCGAAAGAAGCGTCAATATCATTTGCAAATCGTGTTGAGATTATGGATTTGCGTACACTCAATCCGATTGATTGGGATAGCATTGTAAGTTCTGTTCGAAAACACAATCGTGCATTTGTATTAACTGAAGAGCCTTTGCTAAATTCTTTTGCTGAATCACTGGCTGGAAGAATTTCGAAAGAATGTTTTAAGGAACTTGATGCCCCGGTCTGGACACTCGGTGCTGCTAATCTTCCCGCGGTTCCGTTAAATGTAGATTTGGAAAAGATGATGTTGCCGAACGCGAATAAAGTTAAGGAAGCGTTAGGAGATTTGTTGACTTATTGAGTTTCGAGTTTCGGGTTGTGAGTTGAACTCGAAACGTTAAACCCGAAACAATTTAGAACGGATACCCAATCCCCACATTATAAATAACAGGTTCTCTATAATTAGAGTATCCGCCTTCTGTTTTTGTTGCGTATGGATTCCAGAAACGCGACTTTCCTAACACCCACCGATCGTCCTTATCTCGAGCAGGGTCGTACATTTTCATACCCACGTCTAAGCGGAGTATTAAGAATGAAAAATCAAACCGAAGACCGAAGCCTGTACCTAATGCAATTTCTTTGTAGAACTCATTGAATTTAAACTGGGAGTTTCCATTAGGCACTGTGTTTCCCAGGCCGTCAACTTTTACACGAGGTTGAAAGGTCCACACATTACCGGCATCGATAAAGACTGCTCCATCAACAAAGCCAAAAATTTTTCTTCTGAATTCTACACTGGCCTCTAACAATATTTCCGAAGGTTGCTCGTAACTGTAATCAAAGTATCCATTCTTTACAGGATCTTTTCCAACACTTTCGTTGGTTTGTGGTTTGAAGGAACCTTGACCTAGTCTTCGCGGCCGCCATGCCCGAATACTGTTACTACCCCCACTGAAAAAGAATTTCTCATAGGGAAGGCTCTTGTCTTTTCCATACGAATAGGAAACACCACCATCTATACGGTATGCAATAGAAGTAATTTTGTCTATTACATGATTTCGCCTGTAGTCAAGGTTTAATCGCAAATACTTAAAGTATTGTAGTCCGTATTTGTCTTTAATAAAAGTGGGGTCAATAAAATTCCAGAGGGTTCCACCACTCTCTAATTGGGCGCGCAGATAACTGGATGTTTTTTCTTTGTTACCATAGTTATTAAAACTCCAGGTCGATCCGAAAATCATACTGCTTACAAACGATGGCTTGAAACTGTTTACCAAACTATAGTTACCTAAACTATCTTGTCTCTTCAGCTCCTCTTCAAATGTTGGATCCAGTGTAGAATTGATAATACTCAAGCTAACGGGTGTGAAGAAGTATTGTTGTTTACGTTGATTAGACCACGTGTACGTTGTGGAAACGGACAAGTTTGTCCGTGTATATTCCGGTCTTTTTGTGTAGGAATACCCTGTATTAAACTTGGTCTTCGGATTGTACTTTGCAACTTTAAAACGCTTGCTTTCTTTTAAGAACCAGATAAACTGTGGAAAGGTAATAGTAGCGTTAACGCCTGCCACAGTACTTCTGTAAATACCCTCATCGTTGCTCACGGCTGCAACACCTTCAAATCCATAACGTCCATTAATATCCAACATCTCCATGCCTCGAAATAAATTTCGTTTTCTAAATGTTAGATTATAAAATGGTCCAGGAAATCCTTGTGTAACATTAACACCCGCTTCATTACTCCATTCGTATTGATCTAACGGACTGGTGAAAATATTGGCAATAAATTTTCCATTCGATGTATCGTAATTGATGTTCACAAATTTAAAGGCATCCACATTACCGAGCTGTCGTTGCGTGTTGAATGTATTGGTGCGACTATATAAATCTCCCTTCTTTAAAAAAACACGCTGACTTAAAATTCTTAGGTTATAATTATCCTTATAATACTGGTATTGAATATCTCTGTAATTTCGCTTTTGTCTTTCTGTTCCTGTGGAGGTTGCTCCGGCATCGGTGGTGAATGTAATATCATCAATTGTAAATTTTTTATGATATCCCCGCTTTGCCGGATCTTTTATTTTAAGGAGCAGGGCGATGCGATGGTTCTTTAGCATGCTGGTATCCATACTAATATCAATGTATTGCCTGCTAAAATCATAGTAGCCATTGTCTTTGAGCAGCAAGTCAAGGCGCTCTCGTTCCTTTACTAAGTTGTCCTGATCATAATGTGCACCGAGCTTGATAAAATTCTCCAGGTTATTTCCATGCACAACTTTGGCAACAGCCGTATCCTGAATTTGATACATAATAGTATCGATGGTGTATCCAGGCCCGGGCGCAACACTATAGATGATGGTCGCGTACTTCCCCGTTATTCGCACCCGTGAATCAACTTCGTTTCTAAAATATCCTTTCGAGAAAAGGTATTGCTTGAACCGATCAGACGTGAGCTGAACCGATACACTATCGTAAACAGAAATGGGTTCACCCCATTGCATCCGGAGATTGCCATACTCAATGCGGTTCGTATACTTGTCCGACTTTTTGAGTTTCCGAAAGTTGAGGTTGTCTATTTTCTTTTTAGATGTTGTAGCGGCAATTTTATCGGCAAACTTTTTATCGGACGCCTCCTTCTTCTGAATGAATTCTTTTTTGTCGTAATTTTTCTCACCCCAATAATAAAGCAGCACAAGGTGATAGATGGTCAAGCCCAAAAATCTTCGATTGGCCCGTTGAACATACAGGTCTTTGAGTTCATCCGCGTTAATCCCCTTAGGCGCTTGAATACGCTGCCTGAACAACATCTTTTGATTGTCTTTTAAGTGCTTGGTACCCAGACAACCCGACATCATTACTCCTAGACAGAGTATAGTTGGAAGAAAATATTTACTTTTCGGTGTACTCAAGCGCTGCAAATGCTATCGAAAGCCAAGATTAAGTTTATTAAATCCCTGCAAATAAAGAAATACCGCAAACAGGAACAATGTTTTCTTGTGGAAGGAGCAAAGAGTGTGCACGAATTACTGACTTCTGATTTTGAATTGGTCACTTTATTGGGGACATCAGATTTTCTATCAACGATTCACCAGCCGTTAAAGTGTGAAGTAATTGAAGTTACCTTGAAGGAGCTGGATGGATTAGGTGAATTTCAAACGAATGATTCCACCCTTGCCATCGCGCGGCAAAAGCCCAATAGTTCAATCGAAGTTTTGGCAGATGAATTTGCTTTGGTGTTAGATGACATTCGCGATCCGGGTAATCTGGGTACCATTATCCGCACCGCTGAGTGGTTTGGCATCAACAAAATTATCGCTTCAACCGAAACAGCAGACTTCTATAATTCGAAAGTGATTACATCATCGATGGGTTCGTTTACACGATCCAAAATTTTCTATACCGATCTTGAAGATTATCTTTCCAAAACTCAGCTCAAAATATTTGGGGCATACCTCATTGGTGAAGACGTACATCAAGTTGATTTTGGAAAGGGAGGTCTTATGGTTATCGGAAATGAATCAAAAGGTATATCACCTTCATTGGAGAAATACATCACGAATAAAATTACCATACCGCGCTATGGAAAAGCAGAATCACTAAATGCAGCTATTGCAGCAGGTGTAATTTGTGATAATATTCGGAGATGAGATTTTCAGAAGGTGTTTATAGAACAGTCGGTTGGAAGTATAGATTGAAAAGTTTTATTTTAGCTCATTCATTTCGTTCGATCATTCAGGGTGAGCAATTGCTCGTCTTTACATACTAACTTATTCTTAGGCAACTTCCAATTGGATTAAACTTATGAGAAGAATCTACATCACACTACTTTGTTTTTCATCGATAAATCTTTGGGCGCAGAAAGACATTCAAAAGAAAATTCAAACCCAGCTTATCGAAGCAGCGGATGGCTCAACTATAGAATTACCAGAAGGTCACTTTCAATTCGATGCCAGCTTATCACTGGATGGAAAGCGAAATGTGACCATAAAAGGAGCCGGAGAAAATAAAACCTTTTTGAATTTTAAAGGTCAGATTTCAGGGGCGGAAGGAATTAAGATCACGAACGCATTTAACATAACCGTTCAGGATTTAACGGTTCAGGATACAAAAGGTGATGGAGTGAAAACCCAATTGGTTGAAGGTATCACTTTTAAAAATGTAAAGGCAGAATGGACGAATGGCGGTCATAAAGACAATGGTGGTTATGGATTATATCCCGTTCAATGCACCAATGTATTAATTGATGGTTGCTCGGCTGTTGGGGCAAGCGATGCTGGTATTTATGTGGGACAATCAAAGCATATTGTCGTTCGTAATTCAAAGGCCTATAACAATGTAGCCGGAATTGAAATTGAAAATTCATGGTATGCTGATGTTTACGACAACGAGGCTTATAATAATACTGGAGGTATTTTAGTTTTTGATTTGCCTGATCTGATTCAGAAAGAAGGCGGGTATGTACGCGTTTTTAAAAATAACATTCACGACAACAACCACATCAACTTTGCACCAAAGGGAAATACGGTGGGTAAAGTTCCGCAGGGAACAGGCGTTATGATTTTGGCTACCCGACATGTAGAGGTGTTTGAAAATAAGATTGTGAATAACATTTCAATAGGCACGGCCATCGCCAGCTATTTTATTACTGAAAATCCAATTAATGATACATCCTATCATCCTTACCCTTCTGATATTTTCGTTCATAACAATTATTATGAGCGTCCGCATGTAAAAACAACGGGTAAAGGACGAATGGGAAAGATGTTTCGATTTAAATTACGTATGGGCAAAAATGTTCCTCACATTTTATTTGATGGAATTGAAAACCCGAATATGAAGGATCGAAACATTTGCATTAGAAATAATCAGAACCAGTCGATCATTAATATTGACGCGGGTAACAATTTTAAGAACAGATCAACGGATATGAAAGCGTATGATTGTGAACAGCAACCTATAAAAGCGGTTGAGCTGAGTGCGAGTGAATAAAATCCTATGAAGAAGCTTGCCATCTTTCTTTGCCTGAGTTTAATCATCATTTCATTCTTTTCTTTTCGCCCGAATGTCTCAATTGATAGAAAAGAAACATTATCGGCTTATAATTTCTTCAACGGAACACTGGCAAAACTTGAGCCTGTTGACGGAGTTGTTCCGTATGGATTGAACACACCACTCTTCAGTAATTACGCTGAGAAACTTCGCTTCATTAAATTACCTGAAGGTACCCAGGCTGTTTACAATGACTCTTCGGTTTTCACTTTCCCAATAGGAACCGTTCTGATTAAAAACTTTTATTACCCCAACGATTTTAGAAAACCAGAGAAGGGAAGAAGGATTTTGGAGACAAGACTACTTGTGAACACCGATACTGGTTGGGAGGCGTGGCCCTACCTTTGGAACGATGAACAGACCGAAGCTTTTTATGATCCTGCGGGCGAGACTAAAACAATTTCATATATAGATAAGACTGGAAAGAAGATCACAACTCCCTATGCCATACCCAACAAGAATCAATGTAAGGGTTGTCATATTAAAAATAAGGTAATGGTTCCGATCGGTCCTTCGGCAAGACAATTGAATGGTGATTTTCAATTTGCATCGGGCAAACAAAATCAATTAACATTTTGGAATGAAAAAGGAATGCTGACTGCATTGAATGATATTAGAAATTCTCCGAAGATGGCCGTTTGGGATAATGCAACAACAGGCAATGTAAATGATCGCGCCCGAGCGTATCTTGATTCCAACTGTGGTCATTGCCACTCAAAACTAGGTCCGGCAAATACATCGGGACTTTTTCTTGACATTCATGAAAAAAACGTAGCGCATTTAGGAGTGAATAAATCTCCGGTTGCAGCAGGAAGAGGTGCCGGTGATTTACAATTTGATATTGTCCCCGGTCAGCCTCAGCATTCTATTCTCGTATTTCGAATGAAAGCGATTGATCCGGCTATTGCTATGCCTGAAATTGGCCGTGAACAAGTGCATAAGGAAGGAGTTGCTTTAATAGAGGAGTGGATTCGTAAAAATACCTTTTAAGTTTGTGTTAATGGAAAGCAATACGATATGACAAATCAGGAGCAGTTGGTATTACAGCATTTGTCACGCTTTGTCTCAGATCATAAAAAGGAATTTGCTGAAAAGGTATTGAGTTCACGCACGCGTCACGTTACGGTTGTGCTTGAAAATATTTATCAGTCACAAAACTCCAGCGCGGTTATTCGTACTTGCGAGTGTATGGGTTTGCAGGATGTTCATGTTATTGAAGACAAGAGTAAGTATAGCGTGAATCGCAGGGTTCTGAAAGGAGCACACAAGTGGACGGATATTATTCATCATCAATCCAAGCAAGAAGACGCAACTCTTAAGTGCTTCAATGCATTAAAAGAGTCAGGTTATAAAATTTTGGTAGCCGATCCAGCAGAAGAAGGTATTTCAATTCATGACGTTCCCATTAATGAAGGTAAAATGGCCCTTGTCTTTGGTAACGAACTTCATGGTGTATCAGAGATTGCTCAGCAAAATGCTGATCAAAAAATAAAAATCCCCATGTTTGGATTTACTGAAAGCCTGAACATATCGGCCAGTGTAGCCATTTGTTTAAGCAGCTTAATCACCAGGCTTCACGCATCACCAGACGATTATGGGCTAAGTGGAACAGAGAAAAATGCAATAAGGTTAGAATGGTATCGAAAAATTGTAAAGCGATCCGATTTGATTGAACGCGAATTTATCCGCACAATTCGGTAACTTTAAGCTGGCTTTAATTTACTCTCCTTTCGATGCGCTTGCTGAAGAGAATCATTCTGTTTACCATATTAATTGTTATCGCTTTCTTTTTTGTAAGCAATATCTGGGTTGTACAAAGCACAAAAGATCAGGTTTTCTACGACAGTACCGCATTGCCTAATCACCGTGTGGGGTTAGTATTGGGTACCAGTCATCGGTTAATCAGCGGCAAGCCAAATCCGTTTTTTGAGAAGCGCATAGAGATGGCTGCTTCGCTCTACAAATCAGGCAAGATTGATAATCTTATTTTAAGTGGCGACAATCGTTCCATCTATTATAATGAACCTGTTGAAATGCAAAAGGCGCTGATCAAATTAGGTATTCCCGCTACTGCCATCACGCTTGATTATGCCGGACTTCGCACATTGGATTCGATTGTGAGAAGTAAAGAAATTTTCGGACAGAATAAACTCATCATTATTACTCAACCTTTTCATAGTTACCGCGCCTTGTTTATTGGAAATTATTACAGCATGGATGCCGTGGCCATGGTTGCCGATGAAATCGAATTGGAATCCTCCTTGAAAGTGCGCATTCGCGAGTATTTTGCCAGAACCAAGGCGGTGCTGGACTTATACATTTTAAATACATCTCCTAGATTTTTAGGCCAGAAGGAAGATTTAAATAGTTAAGAGATTGAAACCATCTGCCCATTGCAGGGGTTAAATGCTTAATTTTGAAACTTAAATTTCTGTTTGTGCCGATTGTATCTGTTGCTGAGAAAATATACATGCGCTTCATCCCGCTTTCTTTCTTTCTATTTTCTTCAGTTTTCCTTTTTGCTCAGCAAACTACTATAAAGGGAAAAATTACCGATGCTAATTCCGGTGATCCTATTCCCTTTGTAAATGTGGTGTTTAAAGGAACAGGTATTGGGTCAACAACTGATTTCGATGGAAATTACACCATCAAAACATCTACACCAACGGATTCACTTTCAGCAAGCTATATTGGATATAAACCAAAGCATAAAAAAGTTGTAAAAGGTATTTCTCAAACCATTGATTTTCAGATTGAGGAGGATATTCAACAGCTCGATGAAGTTGTGATAAAATCTGGAGTCAATCCGGCATTCGAAATTCTAAGACGTGTAAATAAAAACAAAAAGAATAACGATAAGCGAAAGCTTACGGCTTATGAATATGACACGTACACTAAAATTGAAATTGATGTAGACAATATCTCTGAAAAGTTCAGAGGAAAAAAGATTATGAAGAAAATTGCCAATGTGCTCGATAGTATCGATCGCATTGCTGGCGAAGATGGGAAACCCATATTACCCTTACTCATTACTGAAAGTGTTTCGAAGTTATATTATCGTGATGATCCCAGTTTAAAATTTGAAAATATACTACAATCAAAAATAACAGGAGTAGGGGTAGAAGATGGAACGTTGGTGACTCAATTGGTGGGTTCATCTTTTCAGGAGTATAACTTTTATCAGAACTGGCTGAATATTGTTTCGAAAGAATTTATTTCACCAATTGCCGATGGTGGTCGGCTGTATTATGATTACGATTTAATGGATAGCCTCTATGTTGGCGATGAATATTGTTATCGTCTGGATTTCTACCCAAAAAGTCCACAGGATCTTGCCTTCACAGGCACCATGTGGATTTCGAAAGATGGATATGCATTGAAGCAAATTGATGCCACCATAGGTAAGCAAGCCAATCTGAACTTTGTTGAAAAAATAAAAATTCAGCAAGAGCTTGAACGAACTGAAGAAGGAGCGTGGCTTCCATCCAAGAATAGATTGTTGATTGATATCAGTGAAGTAAATAATGGCCAGGCTGGAATGCTGGCGAAGTTCTATACATCGAATAAGAAATTTGTTGTTAATAAACCTTATGAGCCATCATTTTATAGTCAACCAATAGTGATGGAAGAAGATGCTCGCTTAAATGAAAGTGAAACCTACTGGGATACGTTGCGACATGAACCGCTGAGCAGCACGGAGAAGAACGTTTACAAAATGATTGACACACTTCAAACCATTCCGGTAATCCGAACCTATACAGATATTATTAAAATTGTAATTGGTGGTTATCTCACAGTAGGTAAAATTGATATTGGTCCATATGTATCCTTACTAGCCGTGAATAACATCGAAGGCGTTCGCATACAGCCAGGCTTTAAAACCAATATGAAGTTTAGTGATAAGTGGGTAATTGGAGGACAACTAGGATATGGCTTTAAAGATGACAGGGTTAAGTATCTAGGTTACGTTCAAAGCATTCTTTCCCGAAAGCGATGGACAACCCTGACGGTTAAAGCAAGGAGCGATTTGGGCCGGGTTGGTTTAGAAGACGAGAACATTGGCGACAACTTTCTTTTGCAGGCATCTCAACGTTTTGGAACATTTCGAAGTGGATATTACTTTAATGAAGGCAGAGTAGATTTTAAACGTGAATTCTTCAAAGGATTTTCCCAACGCGTTGGGTTCAGGTACTTTACCTTTTCACCAACCTACGACTTCGCGTATTATAATCACCCTGAAGATCTTTCAACAAGCGACACGGTTCAGAATTTCCAAACCTCTGAACTGATTTTTGAATCACGCTATGCACGAGATGAATTATTTGTGCAAGATGATAACGATCGCATAAGCCTGGGTACTACCAGCTGGCCTGTTATTACCTTTCGATATGTAAAAGGAATAAGCGGAGTGATCGACAGCGATTTTGATTACGAAAAGTTTCGATTGAGTTTCTCCAAACGTTTGCGCATGGGGCCGTTGGGTGTTGGATATTTAAACCTGAGTGGAGATTATGTAAAGGGCACACTACCTTATCCACTATTAACATTGCACATCGGGAATCAAACCATAATTTATTCTACGGCTGTTTATAATCTCATGCGATACGGAGAATTTGTGAGCGATAAATCCATAGCATTACAATATCAACATCACTTTGAAGGACTCTTTCTGAATCGCATTCCGCTGATGCGCAAACTGAAATGGAGATTAACGGGGTCGGCAAATGTCGTGTACGGATCGCTCAGTCAGGCTAACTTGAATTTGAATGCTGATTTTACTCCTGCTCCGGAGAAACATGAGACCCTTGAGATCGGAACGTTCCAGTCAAACAAACCCTATGTTGAGTTGGGGTATGGTGTAGAAAACATCTTTAAATTTTTACGAGTAGAATTTGTTCATCGCATGACGTATACAAATAATCTAATGGATGGCGAAAAACCAAAGAATTTTGGTGTGCGCATTGGCTTTCAGTTTACACTTTAAAGTATCAATCCTGTGTTTTAGTGGTTTGAATATTGCATATTTGCGACCTGAATTAATTTTGTAGTTTAGTTCAACCAGCAGTATGAATGTAAAAATATCGCTTCCCGATGGAAGTGTTCGGGAGTATCCCCAAGGCGTTAAAGGTTCTGAAATTGCATTAAGCATTAGCGAAGGATTAGCGCGAGTTTCATTAGCAATCGAAGTGAATGGAGAAGTGTGGGATTTATCCCGCCCCATTAACACGGATTCATCAATCAAAATTTTAACATGGAATGATAAGGCAGGTAAGACAACGTTCTGGCATTCGTCAGCGCATTTACTTGCTGAGGCTCTCGAAGCTCTTCACCCTGGCGTAAAGTTTGGTATTGGCCCACCAATCGAGAATGGTTTCTACTACGATATCGATCTTGAAGGCAGAACTTTAAGTGAAGCAGACTTGGCCGCCATTGAAGCCAAGATGAAAGAGCTTGCTAAAAAAGACAATGCTTATATCCGTAAAGATGTAACGAAGGCGGAGGCGCTTGATTACTTTACCAGGAAAGGTGATCCATACAAACTGGAACTTATCAGTGGCCTTGATGATGGAAAGATTACCTTTTATCAACAAGGTGACTTCACCGACTTATGTAAAGGTCCACATATCCCTCATACTGGTTTTATCAAAGCAACAAAAATTCTCAATGTTGCCGGAGCGTATTGGAGAGGTAATGAGAAGAATAAAATGCTTACCCGGCTTTATGGAATTACTTTTCCGAAGCAAAAGGAATTGGAAGAGTACCTTCATCTTTTAGAAGAAGCAAAGAAGCGTGACCATAGAAAGCTAGGAAAAGAACTTGAGTTGTTTGCCTTCTCAGAGAAAGTGGGTATGGGCTTGCCGCTGTGGTTGCCGAAAGGAACAATTCTGCGTGAACGTCTGGAACAGTTCATGCGCAAAGCACAAATCAAAGCTGGCTATGACCCGGTTGTTACACCTCATATTGGAAGCAAGCAGTTGTATATAACATCAGGTCACTACGAAAAGTATGGCAAGGATTCTTTCCAACCTATTCGCACTCCTGATGAAGGCGAGGAGTTTTTGCTCAAACCAATGAACTGCCCGCATCACTGCGAGATTTATAAGACTAAGCCAAGATCGTATCGGGATTTACCGATTCGTTTGGCAGAGTTTGGAACGGTATATCGTTATGAACAAAGCGGTGAGCTCCATGGGCTGACTCGTGTTCGAGGTTTTACTCAGGATGATGCCCATATCTTTTGCAGGCCTGATCAGGTAAAGGATGAGTTTATCAAGGTTATTGATCTTGTGCTTCATGTTTTCAACTCTTTGGGTTTTGAGAACTATACTGCCCAGGTTTCTTTACGAGATCCTGAAAACAAGGCAAAATATATTGGTGAGGATCATCTTTGGGAACGTGCCGAGCGGGAGATTCAGGAAGCCGCTGATGATCGGAACTTGAAGACAGTTGCTGTTAAGGGTGAAGCGGCATTCTATGGCCCTAAGCTTGACTTCATGGTTCGGGATGCTTTGGGAAGAAGTTGGCAGCTTGGAACCATCCAGGTTGACTATCAGCTACCTCAACGCTTCGAATTGGAGTATGTAGGTTCAGATAATCAAAAACATTGTCCGGTAATGATTCACCGCGCCCCGTTCGGATCACTCGAGCGATTCATTGCTGTTTTGATTGAGCATTGTGCCGGGAATTTCCCGCTTTGGCTTGCGCCAGATCAGATTGCTGTTCTTCCAATATCGGAGCGCTTTAACGACTATGCCAAACTGGTCTATGATAAACTCAAAGAGCAGGATATCAGAGGTTTACTAGATGACCGGGATGAGAAAATCGGACGCAAAATCCGCGATGCTGAGACCAAGAAAATACCCTATATGTTGATTGTTGGGGAACGGGAAGCGTCAGAAGGATTAGTGGCGGTTCGGAAGCATGGACAAGGCGATCAAGGGAGCTTAAACCTTGATGAGTTTGTGAATCAATTCAGAATTGAGTGTGCTGCACCCAATTGATATTTTGAAAAAATGAAAATATAACGATCTTTGCACCCTGTTTTTTAAACTTAAACATTTAGAGTATCGCAATTCCATTAAATAGACCCAGTTTTAATAGGCCGGGAGGTGGGGGGAGAAGAGGCCCACAACGACCCGAAGAGCCTTATCGGATTAACGAAAGGATAACGGCTTCAAAAGTCAGAGTTGTTGGAGAAAATATCGCAGTTGATGTTTATCCTATACAACAAGCCATAAAAATGGCTCAGGAGCAAGGTTTAGACTTGGTTGAGATTTCACCAAGTGCGGATCCTCCTGTTTGTAAGATTACAGACTACTCGAAGTTTAAGTACGAGCAGAAGAAGAAACAGAAGGAGATAAAGGCAAAGGCGCTTAAAGTTGTTATTAAAGAGCTTCGTTTTGGTCCAAATACGGATGAACACGATTTTAACTTTAAGATAAAGCACGCGATGAATTTTCTTCAAACAGGTTCGAAGGTAAAGGCAACTGTATTCTTTGCCGGAAGATCAATTGTTTATAAAGAGAGAGGTGAAATTCTGCTTTTGAAATTTGCCCAAGCACTTGAAGAATATGGTAAAGTAGAACAATTACCGAAGCTTGAAGGAAAACGGATGAGCATGTTCATCATCCCTAAAGGAGTTAAAAAATAGAAGTTTAATTTTTTATACAATGCCCAAGTTAAAAACGAAATCCGGAGCTAAGAAGCGCTTTAAAGTGACTGGCACCGGTAAAATCAAGTTCAAGAGTGCCTTTAAAAATCATATCCTTACCAAAAAGGAAACCAAGCAGAAAAGAAGACTTGGTAACAAGTCCTTAGTAAGCAAGGGGGATATGCAAAATGTAAAGGACATGCTTGTTCTTTAGTGGTTCTTATGTTTAACCCGGTTTCTGGCAGCTAAGTGCTTTGAGATAAAAAGCCGCCAACAGCCAAAAATGCAGCAAAAATGCCAAGATCAGTAAACAGTGTAGCCTCCAGAGCTAAGCGGAAACGCATCTTAAAACTGGCCAAAGGATTCTTTGGAAGAAAGAAAAATGTTTGGACTGTAGCGAAGAACGCAGTCGAAAAAGGTATGGTGTATGCCTACCGCGACAGAAAGCAGAAGAAAAGAGAGTTCAGAGGCATTTGGATTCAGCGTATTAATGCTGGAGCTCGTTTGCACGGAATGTCTTACTCTGAGCTTATGGGTAAATTGAAAAAAGGAAGCATTGATTTGAACCGTAAAGTATTGGCTGATTTAGCAATGAATCATCCGACTGCTTTCGAGGCAATTATCAACAAGGTAAAATAGTACTTTGGTACTGATTAAGAAGAGGGGCTATACGCCCCTTTTTTTGTTTTTAAGAAATTTCGATTAACTTGACAATCATTTTTACACTGAAGTAAATATTACCATTTTTTAATCTTAATTTCAGCAGTGAGTAGAGAGACATTAAGCATGCAATTATCTAACTTTCAGGTTCATAAAGGGTATTCATGCTAAACCAGCCCGCACATAACGGTGAACTTGAATCATACTCTTCTGATGCTTCGATTGATGCACAGATAGGTAATGAAAATCCATTTCCTGGACTGCGTTCTTTTTCCATTGACGAGTGTCATCTGTTCTTCGGCCGCGAGGGGCAAGTTGATGATATATTATTGAAGATGTCTCAAAACCGCTTTGTGACCGTTATGGGTTACTCTGGAAGTGGTAAATCATCCTTAATGTTTTGCGGAATGGTTCCGGTCCTCTACGGAGGCTTCATGACGCACTCTGGTCCTTATTGGAATGTAATTACCACGAGGCCAGGCACATCACCCATTCAAGGTTTGGTTGATTCCATCATAGCGTTCATGATTAATAGCAACCGCATTGATGATGTAGATGTTGATATTCACAAAGCAATTATCAATTCAGTTTTACGCAGCGGTCCGGATGGACTTATTGAGATATCCAGGTATTTGCAAACTGAAAAAAGGGAAAATATTTTCTTCCTGGTCGATCAGTTTGAAGAGATATTCTGGTACAGAGATCAAAATGATATAGAGGCTCAGAATGAAGCACAGCTATATGTGAATATGATTCTCACTGCCGTTCAGCAGAAGAAAGTGCCAGCCTTTATAGCATTAACAATGCGCTCTGATTTTATCGGAGAGTGTTCTGCTTTCCCAGGGTTAACACAATTGATTAACAACAGCAATTACCTCGTTCCGCAAATGACGCGTGAACAAAAGAAGATGGCTGTAGAGGGTCCCATTGCTGTAGCCGGAGGAAGAGTTTCCCAACGTTTGGTGAAGCGGTTGTTGAGTGACATGGGTAATAACCAGGATCAACTTCCCATTCTTCAACATGCATTAATGCGTTCATGGGATCATTGGGTAGAGAATCATGAACCTGGAGAGCCCATTGATATTCGTCATTATGATGCCATCGGTAAAGTTGCACAAGCTCTGGCACTTCACGCCAACGAAGCGTTTGATGAACTGCCTACACGTCAAAAAGAGATTGCAGAAATTCTTTTTAAAAGCATTACTGAGAAGAACCAGGATAACAAAGGCATGAGGAGGCCAGCCCGGTTGGGTCTTATTGCCGAATTATCCGAAGCAAGTGAATCGGAGGTTATTGATGTCGTTGAAAAATTCAGAAGACCAGGCCGTTCATTCTTAATGCCTGCTGCGCACACTCCTCTTAACAGCGACTCAATGATTGAGCTTTCACACGAGAGCTTGATGCGCATATGGAATAGATTAGAAGTTTGGGTAGAAGATGAAGCAGAATCTGCTTCCATGTATAAGCGCCTATCAGAAGCGGCATCCATGTATCAGATTGGTAAGACCGGACTTTGGCGACCCCCCGATCTTCAGTTAGCGCTTAACTGGCAACGCAAACAAAAACCGACTCGCGAGTGGGCGCAACGGTATGATGAAGCTTTCGAGCGTGCTATCGTATTTCTTGACACCAGTCGTATTACCTATGAGGCAGAGTTAAAGAATCAGGAAATGATGCAGAAACGCTTGCTGCGAAGAGCGCGTGCCACTGCTATTATTTTGGGTATTGCCTTCCTTGTAGCCATTATGTTTTTCTTATACTCCTACACGCAAACATTAGAGGCGGAGAAGCAGGGCCTGGCTGCGACGAAGCAAAAAAATCGTGCTGAAGAGCAAACAAAAAAAGCGGAAGAGAGTCTTGAAAAAGCAGAGCAGCAAACAAAACTAGCGAAACAGGCAGAAGCAAAATTGGCATTAAAAAATGATGAGTTAAAATCGACTATTGACAGTTTAGCATTTCAAAAGGCAATTGCAGAACGCGCTTTGGCCAATTCTAGGATATCAGAAAAGATTGCTATTGCAGCAGGTGAGAAAGAACGAATAGCCAATGGTATAGCCCAAGCGGAAACTCAAAAAGCACAAAAAGCATTAAATAAAGCAGACAGTCTTCTAATGCTTACGATTGCCCAAAGCCTTGCGGCAAAATCGTTTCAGGAAGACGATGACAGTAACTTAGCAGGACTTCTGGCCATGCAAGGGTACATTTACCATAGAAGATACCAAGGCAAAAAATACGATACCTATCTTTATCGGGGTCTGTATAGTGCGCTAACCAAGTTATCTGGTGACACCTATAATGCCATTAAGGTTCAAGGTCCGCCACGAAATCATATTCAATCATTATCTGTTTCGGCCACAGGAAAAACCTTCTACTCGGCTGGATCAGATGGTCGAATTTTTGTGGGCAATTATCAGACGCTTAACAATCAGCCAACCGATTATTCCAATCCTTATCCTAGTAAAGTTATTAAGTTGAGCCGAGATGAAAATTACCTTGTAAATGGTAGTGACTCAAGTTTCGTTCAAATTTATAATCTAAAAGAAAAATCAAAGCCGAGAATTGTCATTGGATTTCAGGGAGGGTCAAATGATATAGAATTTCTTCCCGATAATTCTGCCTTTATTGTATCCTCTTCGGGAAAAACACTGTCATTAGTTAACGCGCGCACGGGAGATATGAAAGTATTGAAGAATCTTCCAAACGAATTAAAATCGATAAGCATTAGTCCTGATGGAAAAATACTCGCCGGGGCATCTTGGTCTGGTCAGGTAATATTGGTTGATCTTGCTGATTATTCAATAACCACATTAGTGGATGACAACTCGAATCGGGTACTGGTTGTTCAGTTTAGCCCAGACGGGAATCAACTAGCCTATGGTATCGACAAAATTGACGACCCCTTTAATAAAAGAGGTATTGTAAAACTCTATGATTTCCAAACAAAAGAAACCAGACAGTTTACCGGCCACAAGGCGGGTGTATATGACGTTGAATTTAGCCCGGATGGAAAATTACTGGCCAGCGCAGGTTCAGATAAAAAAATACAACTTTATGTTTTAGATAACCCTGAAGATTTACCAATAGAAATGGACAACAACAGCGGTTTTGTTTGGGATATAGAATTTGCCAGTGGATCAGACTACTTAATTTCAGCGTGTAGTGAATCTGAAATTAGAGTATGGCCAACGAATCCATCTTTACTTGCTGATAAAATTTGTCCTAAACTTAATCGCAACATGACACAGAAAGAATGGAAGAAATATGTTGGACCAGCAATTGAATTTGAAAATACATGCGTTACAGTTTTAATTAAGGATTATTAATGAGGTGGCATTTTTACATAATCACGCTTGCTTTTCTCTACTCATCCATTCAGGATGTTGTGGCGCAAGATGCAAATGAGGTAACCCTCAACATGGCCATAGAAGAATTCAATACAGGACATTTTTATGGTGTTCCTGAGCTATTGAGTCCGTATTTAAACAATAAACAAAATAGGGATTGGCGACAACGCGCATACTTACTATTAACCCAAACATACCTGTTACTGGAGGATCCCATTGGCGCTAAAAAAAGCTACTTGAAAGTATTAGAGGCCAACCCTGAATATGTTCCCAATCCGGAGTTGGATCCAACTGACTTGGTTTATTTTAGTTCAAAATTCACATCGTCACCGGTATTCTCCTTGTTCGCCAGTGGCGGACCGAACGCATCCACTGTTCATGTAATTCGAAATAACGCGGCCGTTACCTCAGACCCTAATAACTCTGCTCCAATTAAAACGAAGTATGCTGCACGACTTGGATTGCAATTCGGTGGTGGAGTTGAATGGCACTATGACCAAAACTTCAGTGCAATAGCAGAGGTAAATTATCTTCAGTCACAATTCAAGAAGACCACTACCAAGGTTTTTCGACAAGATCAGATTGAAGTTGTCGATCGACAAAATTGGTTACGTCTTCCCATCTCTATAAAATTTTCCGATGACATAGGTAAGTATAGACCGTATGGATATGTGGGATTTTCTTTTGATTATTTACTTTCTGACATAGGAACAATCACCACAATTAACAATGATAGCCTACACTCAGATACTGGACCACCGTTAAACTCGCAACTGCTACAAAGTCCAAAACAAAATTTTACGCCCCGAAGGAACAGATTTAATAATTCGTTTTTTATAGGAGGCGGGTTAAAATATAAGTTGGGTTTGAACTATGCTTTTGTTGATGTTCGCTATTCAATGGGCATGCGTAATATTGTCAGTACACAAAACTTTTTTTATACGTATAGTAAAGGTGATATGACGTCTGATTCTTTTTTAGAAACAGGCACTTCCACTTTCGATCGTGGACATGTTGATGACTTCTTTCGAATGAATAATGTTATTATTTCAGTTGGCTATATCCATCCGCTTTACAAGCCGCGCGAACTAAAGCATGGAAAATCAAAGTCAATTTTAAAAAGGATAAAGAAAAAAGATGATAACCGTTAGACCATTATTCTTACTTTTTCTTCTTTGGGTATTCGCCTTTGCAGGCTGCGATACAAAAAATGAATTTGAAGATTTGCTAAAAGATTATTTTATTAAATATTATGGCGAAGATGGTGATCAAGAGGGTGTTGATATAATTGTAAATGATGATGGCACAATGTTACTCTTAGGTAATACCATCTCTGCAGATGCAGACAGGTTGAGCCGTATCTTTTTAGTAAAGGTAGATGCAGAAGGGAATATTCTTTGGCAAAGGAGTGACTACGGAAATAAAGGTGAGTATGCAACCGACATAGAAAAAACGATAGATGGTAACCTTATTATTCTTTCCAATATTTTTCTGGAAAAGAATGCGGTAACGGGAGCCAATGAATACGCCATTCATTTAGTTAAAATCGATCCGAACGGTGATGTAATCCAAGACAAAGAAATTGCATCTGCAGGCAGTCAGTTTGGAAATTCAGTGACCGTATTAACAGATGCCTATGTTCCAAATGGCGGTTATATGGTGTCAGGCTACACAACCGATATTGTTGATAACCTTGCGCAACCTGGTGTTCAATCAACCGATCTTCTTGCCATTTTAATGAACACCTCTCTTGATTCTGTTTGGACAAAACAAATCTCAAATCAATTGGGAGGCGAGTTTACGAAGGCCTTTGAAAGCAAAACCTACGATTCAACTAACACCGATCCGAAATATAAAGATCAACCGTTCCACTTTTTTGGATACTCTGATGATCTTGAAGTGAGCAACGATTTCGAAAATAACTTTTTAGGAATTTCAATAACAGAAAATGAAATACCATCATTTGCTACATATGCTGGAAGTCCTGATTTTGGCGAGCGCATGAAACAGACCATTGAAGCCAACGGCTCAGGATTTATTTCATTGGGAACACAACAAGTTTCACCATCTCAAAACAGGCTCGTTATTGCCAGAAGTGAAACGGGCTCAAATGGACTACGGTTTATTTCCAATTCTTTCAAGGTAATAGAAGGTGAGCGAAATCTGGCAGCAGTGGCCGTTACCCAATCTCCCGCTGGAGGCAGGTATTTAATTCTTTCTAATGAGACGCATCCTACCGGGACTACCAATCTTTGGCTTTCTAAGGTAGGTATTGAAGGTGAAGTATACTGGTCTGCAAGTTTTGGTTCGATCACTAAAAACGATTTTGCTGGCACGGTAAGGGAATTAGACAATGGTAAAATCGTCATACTTGGAACGGTTGAATTAGAGTCGCAGAATAGTAAAATGACCCTTATCAAGGTCAATGCGAAAGGAGAGCTCCTTAATTAGCATAGTATTTGGACTTTTTAGGTTACAAAGTTTTATGAATATCAATGAAGTAAGTAGTTGGAGATTTAAAATGGATTGAATGGCTTTTTTCTACAGTTTTTATACTTTTTTTAATCTGTTCTTGAGTGACGTTAGTTCACCCTTAGTATCAGTCAAAGGATTTTTTTTAAATCTTTCCTTCTTTCAATTTCATAACTTGAATCTGAACGTTGAAAAGTCCTTCAAAGGCGTTTTAAATTCTGTTTTCACAACGTTAAAAATATTCGCTTGAGAACAATCTTTACATACAACCCTTTTGCGAAACATGCCTTAAAGGCTTTTTTGATTTCCCTTATTCTTGGAATTGGATTTGAAGCCAGCGCGGTAACGAAAACTTGGGTTGGTACGACCGGGGGAATTTGGACTACTGCAGCGAACTGGAGTCCTTCAGGTCAACCAAGTGCCGGTGATGATGTTATAATAGGAGCAGATCAGTCTGCTTCTATTACAGCTGTTCCAACCATCAGTTTAAATAGCCTTACAATTAATGGTACCGTCACTTTTGAGGCATTCCCAACGGGCAATACAATAACGGTGACTGGAATATTTACGGTTGCATCTGGTAAAGTTTTGTCTTTAGGTGCTGGCACTGCGAGAATAAATTTCACACTTGCTTCAACAGGAACAGGAACCATTCAAGGGACGGTTACTATTAATTCAGGAGTTACTCCGCGTACTTTCCAGAATGATGGAGACCTTACGATAAGCAGTACAGGACTTATTAACGAGTCAGGGGCAAGTATTTTTATTTTAAGTGCAGGTGCTAGACTTAGAATTGGTTCAACGGCAGGCATTACAACGGCCGGTGCAACGGGTAATATCCGAACAACGACAAGAACCTATAGTGCAGGTGCTAACTACGTTTATAATGGAACTGCAAATCAAGCAGTGGGTAATGGTTTAACTCAAAACATACCAGCCAATTTAACGATTAACAACCCGGGGAACATTGTTACATTGGGAGCTGCGACAACGTTAAGCGGTACCTTAACAGTATTATCGGGTACACTAAACGCAAACGGTCAGACTAATACAGTAACAGGCCTTACTACTGTAAATGGAACTTACCAGGCTTCAACAGCTACTCAAACATTCAATGGAGGACTTTCAATTTTAGGTGGAACATTTACCGGATCTTCAGGTACCATTGCCATTAACGGAAACCTTTCAATCGGTAATACTTCGACACTCACGGTAGCAAACTCTGTTTTCTCTGTCACGGGTACAACTAATGTTGGAAGCGGAATAAGTGGTAGCCTTACTATTTCATCAGCAACAGGCACCAAGACTTTCGGAGGATTGATTACGATATCGGCCGGGGGAGTTTGGAATAATTCAGGAAATTCGCCCGTTACAATTCAAGGCGGTATTTCAAGAAGTACAGGAACTTTTACAGCAGGCTCCGGCATTCACACATTTAACACAAATTCTCAGTCGCTTATTGGAGATTATACCATTCCGAATGTTACTGTTTCGGGAATTTCTCTAACGAACAATAATACTTTAACAGTTAGTACGGCTCTGAGTGGAACGGGAAGTTTAACTCAAGGCACTAGCTCTACCTTAACTATTCTAGGCACCTCTTCCATAACTTCATTAAATGCATCCAATACAGGAAATACGGTTGCTTTTAATGGCGCTTCACAGACAATCAATGCCTCCAACTATTACCATCTTACGATAAATGAAACAGGCGGAACCAGTGCAACTCTCGGAGGTTCATCCCAAATAAGCGGAGCATTAAGCCTTACTGCTGGAAATTTAGATATTGGTTCGAATAGCTTGTCAATAGGTTCATCTGGGACAATATCCGGTGGGTCGGCCACTACAATGATTCTGGCGTCAGGCGGAGGTGAGCTTAAGAAGACATATTCTGGCGCAAGTTCATTTATTTTTCCCATTGGCGATAATACAGGATCAACTGAATATTCCCCGGTAACAATTAATGTAACTTCAGGTAGTTTTCCAGTTGACCTTGGCGTATCGGTAGTCGATGCGAAGCATCCAAGTAATGCGAGTGTAACTAATTTTTTGAGCCGCTACTGGAATGTATCTTCAACTTCTGGTATTACTGCAACTGTAGCTGGGACATATTTGCCTGCCGATATTAACGGTGTAGAGGCAAGTACCAGTGCTGCGCAATTGAATGGTACATTTAATCAAACCTCTAATCCGTGGACAAAATTTGTGGCATTGGGAGGAAATACTCTTACGGCTACTGGCGCAGTATCTACGTCAGGACAAGTATCAGCCTTTACAGGAATTACAGGAGCAAGTCCATCGGTTAGCATTACCGGTGGTGGTGTTACTATTTGTGTGGGAGGTTCTGTACCATTAACAGCTTCCGTAGTAGGGGGAGATCCTTCCATACTATATTTCTGGAGCCCAGTGACAGGACTTAGCAATGCTACAATTTCTAACCCAACGGCTTCACCAGTTTTAACTACTCCTTACACAGTTTCAATACGGGATGGTAATGGTATTCTGGCAACCTCTGCAGCATCGACTATTACTGTTGATCAAGGACCTACCATCTCCAATGCAGGACCTAATCAGACCTTGTGTGTTACGAGCACCACGTTAGCGGGCAACAATCCGATAGCCGTGGGCACGGGCGCCTGGAGTTTTGCTCCAAGCAATGTTGGCACCGGAGGTTCAATTGTAACACCTGCGAATTTCAATAGCACATTTACCGGCACGGCTGGTCAGACGTATATTTTAAGATGGACGGTTAGCAATGGCATCTGTACACCGAGCACAGACGATGTTCAGATCAGACTTGATCAGCCCTCAACAATATCAGCAGCCGGCTCAGACCAGATAGGGGCAAGTGCCATCTGCGGCACGAGCACGACATTGACTGCGAACACACCAACAGTAGGTACA
>JANODK010000227.1:0-2215 GCA_031412655.1 Chryseolinea sp. | reverse complement strand
CAAACGATTGTTAGCAGGAGAAATCAGGATTGCTTTTTCAACCCGTTTACGAGCATATCCGCCAGTTGGAAACCAAGGGCGGTAGGATCGATGGCGGAATCCGGATCGTACCACATCGGCATCCAGTTCAAAGAAGAGAACAGGGTCATTACAGCCAGTTTTGTATCGATGGTATTTTTGAACTCACCTGATTTCACACCCGATTCGATGATAGCTTTGAACCGGTTAATGTAATTAATGCGCAGCAAAAGAAAGTCGCGTAGAAACGGCTGACTTAAATGGCGATGCTCGTTCATAAAGACGGCTGAAGCGGTAAGGTCCTTTGCCATTACCTGTATGTGAGCGATGATACCGTTGCGAAGTTTATCAATAGAAGTTACGTTTTGCTTTTCTACTTCTTCCAGCGATTTTCTGAATTCGGCAGCCATATCAAAGCAGAGGCTTTGAAGGATTTCTTCCTTGGATTTAATGTGTGAGTACAAGCTCGCGGCTTCAATGCCTAAGAGTTGTGCCAGATCGCGCATGGACGCTGCGGCATAACCTTTGTCTTTAAACAATTCGGCAGCCTTGCGGATGACTTGTTCTTTTCTCGTTAAGTTGGTTGTAGGTTCCGACATAGATGTTAAATAGCTAAAGATAAAGAATTAATTTGAGAGGAGGGTTTGGTATGACTAAAATCATTATCCAATCCCTTCAGCTTAAACCAAAGCGTATCCTAAATCGATTCCGTTTTTAGCGTACAAATGTTCGCTATCGATTTTATTGATTTACAGTCTGATCATCATTTGTTTCCTTTAATGATCTTCTGCTTTCTATTCTTTTTTTCAGAAGCGGATAAAGTGCAACGGCCAACAGAATGATGCACGTGCCGGCATAAAAATTTAAACCCATCTTTTCTTTTTCTTTAAAGATGATAACGGCCATGATGATGCCATACACCGGCTCCAGATTTAAGGTAAGTTGAATTAAGAATACACTGAGTTTCTTCATTAACTCTACTGCCTGTGAGTAGGCATAAACAGAACAACCACCGGCCAGCAAGACAAGGTAGATCCAGTCATTGAACGAAGGTGAAAGTTGTAGAACATGACCAACCGCCCAGGTGTTTTTATAGATGGGCATAAACAAAGCCAGTCCAACGAATACACCAATCATTTCATAAAACGTAATGGTGTACGAATCAACCGTCTTTATCATTTTTGCATTAAACACTGAGAAGAGTGCCCCTGTAAAACCAGCAAAGATGCCGATGAGCAATCCAAGTTTGTATTGAAAATCAAACGAAAAAATAATATACAATCCAAAGAGCACTACGAGGCCCAGGAACAACTCAAATTTTTTAATGCGGCTTCTGTTAAACAACGGTTCTAGCAATGCGGCCCACAAGGAGTTCGTTGCAAATCCCACAAGACTAACTGAAACATTTGAAACGCGACCCGAGCCGAAGAACGAAACCCAATGTAGGGCAACCACAAAACCAATAAGGATCAGTTTGATTAATTCAACGCTTGTTACTTTGAAATTCCCACGGACAATCAAAATCAAGATAGCCATTCCTGCAACGGCCAATATCGAACGAAAAAAAACCATCTCCATTGCGGGCAATAAAATCAGTTTTCCAAGGATGGAGGAAAATCCCCAAAGAAAAACAATGAAGTGAAGTTTGAAATAATCGTTTCGTGTTGCTATCAACGTGGAACGTATTTATACATAAGAACAGTAACTATGCTAAAGGTAATGTTAGGAATCCAAACAGATATCTGTGGAGGTAAGGCTCCGTTCTCGGCAAACGTTCGGAACAAGGTGAAGAAGATGATGAAGATGAACGACAGGGCAAATCCCAATGCAATTTGAAGTCCCGTCCCTCCACGACTTTTGCGTGATGAAACAATGGCGCCCATAAATACCAGGATGAAAATAGAAAAGGGAGAACTGAAGCGTGTGAATTTCTCTACTTCATAAAGCTCAATGCCTGTTGATCCGCGTTCCCGCAAAGTATCTATGTAATCATCAAGTTCACCAATGGTCATACCATCGTACTTACGATAATCGCTTTCGAATTCCTTCGGGTGTATAACAAGGGTTGTATCCATCGATGAACCTTTTGTTGTGGAGTCACCATGAAGTATAACCCGCTTGCTGGTGTTTTCAAATGCAATGGATTCCGGATTGCCGGTCGATTCAAAGATGGAGTTGATTTTTTTTATTTTCCAAT
>JANODK010000226.1:0-12877 GCA_031412655.1 Chryseolinea sp. | reverse complement strand
CACGTATCAGTTTGCTCTTGATTTTGATGTTGATGCGACACATTATGGTGCATGGGCAGAAGTTTATTTCTCATCAACAGCTCCTACAGAAGGAGTAGAACCTGAAGACCCGGACAAGGTTGTTGGTTTCAATTCCTTTGGAGACTGTTCAGAAGTAGCCTTTGCAGGTGATATATTAACAGCGCCAGCGGGTTGCCTGGAAGGCGAGCACGTATCGGATGGGCAGGTAGTTGTTACCACTGCCGGAACCTATTATTTCATTATTTACACAGGGGTTTACGATGGCATCTACGGAAATAGTTTCAACATCAACAGTGTTGGCCTCTTCAAAGTGAATTAAAGAATAAATACATATCATAAAAATATGAATACAAATTTACTCAGCAGTTTTAAGCCGCAGTCTAGTGTAATCAAGGTTACACTAGCCATTGCAATCACAATTCTTACGACTAGTCTTTATGCAGGAGACTTAGTAGTAGAGATAAAAGCTATTCAGCAAACAACTGTTTCTGGAAAGGTTACAGATGAAAATGATGTAGGGTTACCGGGTGTAAACGTTTTGGAACAAGGCACCACCAACGGATCAGTGACGGATGCCACAGGGCGGTATACCTTAAGCGTTACAAATGCAAATGCAATCTTGGTTTTTTCTTTTATTGGTTATGTTAGTGAAGAAATTGCGATAGCTAATAAGCAGATTATTGATGTAAATCTTACGCCAGATTTGCTTACGTTGGGCGAGGTTGTAGTGGTTGGTTATGGTGTACAAAAACGGGAAGACTTAACGGGTTCTATAGCGTCAGTAAAAGGAAAAGATATTAACAATCTCCCAACCAGAAGTGTGGCCGAATCTTTACAGGGAAGGGTAGCAGGAGTAGAAGTCGTTAAAGACGATGGCTCACCGGGAGCACAATCCACCATTCGAATACGTGGTGTAAGTTCATTAAATAATCCGGATCCCATCTATATAATTGATGGCGTAAGGTCATCATCTGGCTCATCTTTTAACATGCAGGATATTGAGACCATTGATGTTTTGAAAGATGCAAGTGCTGCGTCAATTTATGGAGCTTCTGCAGCAGGTGGGGTAATAATTATTACAACAAAAAAAGGAAAGTCGGGCACAATGAAGGTTAACTTTAATGCCTATACGGGTATAAGCAAGCCAATCTTAAATGATCTTTTGAACCGCGATAATTTCGTAATAGCAAAGGCCGCAACATTAAAGGATGTTACCAATGGATCGCCAATCGAAACGCTGCCCGATATAGATTGGGTTGATGAGCTATACCAAAATGGTATGGAGAATAATTATAACCTTTCCATTTCTGGAGGAAGCGAGAAGTCATCTTTTTATTTATCTGCTGGTTATGTAAATGAGAAAGGAACTTTTATTGATACCGATTTTAAACGGTACAGTGTTAGAATAAACTCTGATCATAAGCTTGGCAACCGTATTAGAGTTGGAGAATTTTTATTAATCAATAAGACTTACAACAATTACGGTGCAAGCGATGGCGATTTTCC
Source organism: Chryseolinea sp. (assembly GCA_031412655.1). Taxonomy (GTDB): domain Bacteria; phylum Bacteroidota; class Bacteroidia; order Cytophagales; family Cyclobacteriaceae; genus Chryseolinea. The sequence goes on along the minus strand of JANODK010000226.1, from coordinate 11,350 downwards.
GTTTCGTTCAATTCCTACAATGGCAGTATATGATCCAACGAATCCCATTGGCGGATTTGGAAAAGCACCTGCGGGTTTTGGCGGTACCAATAGGGTTGGTACAGAACTCAGCAGCGATCTGACCGGAGAAGGCTTTGGTATTGAAGGAAATGTTTTTGGAGAGCTTGAGATAATTGATGGATTAGTTCTTAAATCCACATTTGGATACAACTTTGGTAGTTCAACAAATACTGCCTACAGAGGGGCTTACGACTTTGGTCCTGTAAATAACTTTTTTCCTACACTAGAAAAAAGTATTGGGAATGGAGAATTTTTCACAGCGAATGCTACCCTTACCTATTCAAAAATGATTGGTAAGCATAACCTTCAAGCCACTGCTGGTTACGAAAGGCTTCAGGGAATTGGTTCAGATTTAAGAGGTTCTTCTTCGAACTTGGCATTGGCTCCCACAAAGAATTTCTTTGTTACCGATGTTACAGGGCAGCGTGTATACGGTGGGTATGATGACAATAACCTGATTAAGTCATTTTTCGGAAGATTGAATTATGATTTTAATGGAAAGTATTTATTCACAGCTTCCGTTCGCAGAGATGCTAATTACCTGAAATTCGGTCCAGGAAATCAGGCCGGAGTTTTTCCAGCATTTTCAGTAGGTTGGAAGCTGAGTGAAGAAAGATTTGTTCAAAGTGCTTTACCAGGTTTTGATCTCATTAAACTGAGAGCGAGTTATGGAACGCTGGGAAATGATCAGATTGACGGATACTTATTTTTATCACGGTTTTCGGAAGTAGGGCAAAATAGTTTTGGAGGTGGCGTGAGATCGGTAGGTTTTGGAACTTCAGGGTTATCAAATCCTTCCATTCAATGGGAATCGATAAACGAAACAAATGTGGCACTTGATCTTTCTCTGCTCAAATCAAAACTTACGCTCACGTTCGAGTATTACATTAAAGATACCGATGGAATGATATATGATATTCCGCTTCCGCTTTCAGCTGGTGTAGGGGAATCCATCACGGCCAACGTTGGAAAAGTAAGTAATAAAGGATTTGAATGGAATGCATCCTATGCCGATCAAATTGGAGAGTTTAATTTTTCGGCTTCTGTAACTGGAGCGTTAAATAAAAATAAAGTGATCTCCTTAGATGGTGTAAGCAACAACCCAATTAATGATGGTGATAATGATATTAGCGGTGGGTTCGGTGTAATGACGGGTCAGAATATCAGTCGAACAATAGTGGGAAGATCGTTCGGTGAATTTTATGGATATGTGGCAGACGGAATTTTTTCAACAGACGATGAAGCCAGTGCTCATGCTCAATTTGATGGAGCTCAATCACGTGCTGGCGACTTGCGGTTTAAAGATGTTGATAACAATGGAGTATTAAACGATCAGGATAAACAATTCATTGGAAATCCAAATCCCAAAGTAAGCTATGGCATTAGTCTTAGTGCATCATGGAAAGGATTTGATGCTGCGATATTATTCAATGGTTTAGCCGGAGTAGATATTTTTAACGGTGTAGCTCCTTATAAAAGCTATTTCTTGGGTGATGGAAATACAACAGCGGATATATTCAAGACTTCATTTTTTAACGGAAATGGCTTGACAGACAGACCTGCTGTAGGGCAATTCGAGAATGGTAATTTTCTAAATGATCCGAATGGAAATTACACGCGTGTTTCGAGTTATTGGGTAGAGAAGGGAGACTATCTGAAATTGAAAAATATTCAAATAGGTTATTCGTTACCCGCCAAGTGGATAAACTCCATTCACCTAACAAGATTTAGAATATATGCCATGGCAAATAATGTTTTCGCCCTCACCAAGTATACGGGCCTTGATCCTGAAATAAGCGGTGATGTAACGAACAGAGGAATAGATGCCCCAAGTGCATATCCAAGAAATAGATTGTATACAATGGGGATTGATATTAATTTTTAACGAACAAAAAATTGAAAAACATGAAAAGGTTTATAGTACTAGCAATTGTTTTCATTTCATTCGTTACCAGTTGTACGAATGATGATAACATCAGCGACCCCGGTAGTTATAATGCCGGTAATTTCCCAGCTACAATGGCTCAACTTGAGTCTGTTTTAACGGGAGTTTATTCGCAGCAGCGTGCCAATGAATTATTTGGATTTGAATATTTAACTAAAATGATATTCTCATTAGATCACACTGCAGATCTTGGATTTACTGAGTTTCCACAATGGAATGAAATGCAAACCAACAATGTAAGTGTTTCAAATTCGTATGCTGAAGGAGCTTGGGGTGCATTGTATACAGGGGTACAAAGAAGTAGCACTTTTTTGGCTGCCACTGAAAATTACCGGGCGAAATATATGAAGGAAGGAGAAGAGGGTGCGGTCAACCTTATGGAAGGTGAAGCTCGTTTTCTGAGAGCATTCTATTACTTCCATTTAATTAGCCTTTATGGTGAAACTTTTATTGTTGATGGAGTGGGGGGAGATGCAAAGGGGGTTCCGATTATACCTACCGTTAGCACGATTAATGATACCCAGATTGCCAGAAGCACGGTGAGGGAAGTTTGGGATTACATTATAGCTGACCTTACAAAATCGGTTGAATTGTTGGAAGGCCAAACCTGGACTGGTAACAATATTGCAAGAGTAAGTGGACTTGCTGCAAAAGGTTTGCTTGGTAAGGCTTATGTTTTCACCGAAGATTGGGCAAATGCAAAAGTTATTCTAAAAGATGTTATCGACAACAGTGGAAAAACACTTGTACCGTTTGATACGTATAAAAACATTTTTAATGGGCAAAATGAGTTTTCTCAAGAATCCATTTATGAGATAAATGTTGAGCGCGATTTAACGTCTGGTTTCGCAACGTTTACAGGCCCTAACATCACGACTGCAGCCGGATTGATCTATGCTCCCACTATAATGCAGGACAATGGTTCTGCAGGAGCATTTGGTTTCGGGAATATTTTCCTTCACGATAAAAACCTTGAGCGTTTTGGCTTTCAATTGCCGATACCGACACTAGTCGATAATCCGGATTTTGATTCTGATGAGGAAGTTGGGATTGATAACCTGGAAATGGTAATAGACCCTGACTATTTTGATGCATCCAGTAAATTGCGCATAGACAAGGCGGTAGATCCAAGACTTTATGTTAGTGCGTTAGAGCCATGGGTGGATGAATTAAATGACGGAACACGCGATAGATTAGTATTAAAGTATAAAGAGATTGCGAGTAATCTCCAACCGTTGTACCATGGCTGGAGTTTAAGAAAGATGGCAACAATAGAAGGCGTACTTTGGAACTTTAAGGCGACAGATGATTCAAATATTTATTTTTTGCGCCTGGCTGATATTTATTTGTTATACGCAGAAGCCTGTTTGGAAACTGGTGATAATACAAATGCATTGGAATACATTAATAAAGTTAAGAGGAGGGCTTACAATTTTCCGGTTAATTCATCGTCATCAGTGGACTATGCGACTTTAACAAGTCCAACAAAAGCGACAGATGCTTCCTTAGCAAACAATCCATTACGCTACGAGCGCTGGGCTGAACTATTTGGCGAAGGTCAATGGTGGTTCGATGTATGCCGGTGGAAGATTGGCGATAAAGAAGCGGCATTCTACGCAAATACTATTCCTGGCGAGATCCAATGGTCGGATGCAAAATCATATAAACTTCCAATCCCTACTGCGGAAATTAATACAAATACAAAAATTACACAAAGTAGTGGCTACTGAGAATTTATATTCACTCCGAATGAAATTAGAACTGTAGAATTCGTAGTGATATCACTTAAGTTTACCAATGATAAAAAGCTTAAAAATTTTGGGAATAGTTTGAGGTTTTGAAATAGACTGCCATCTGGCAGTCTATTTTTTTAATAAAATAAATTTGATTTTCAACACCTTTTCATGAGAATAAAAGATTTACACATTTTGAAATTTAATGTAGTGTTATTCTTGCTGCTTGGTTCACTACATCAAGTTAATGCTCAACTGTTGCCAGGTACATTCTCATCAAGTTGGATCGGGAATACTTTTGGAGGAAAGAATAGCTCTTCCGGCTTTCCGGATAAAGATGATGTTACAGACGATTGGGTTCAGAATTACTTTGATTGTATGACTGTAACCCCTGATGGAACATGTTACACTTCCAGTGAGTGGGATGAGGCTGGCCGTACCCATGGCATTTATAAAGATGGTGATGTTTTAGGAAATGGCCCTGGTGTTGGCAATTGTGGTTCAGCGGGAGGTTTCACGATTAGTGGAACCACCATATCGGGCAATGGAAAAACCATTAGCGATGTAGAAAAACCAACGGCAATCGCTATGGGCGATGGTGCGTTGGCGGGTAAACTTCTAGTGGCAGATGATGGTGCAAAAAAACAGATTCTAATCTACGATGTTTCAGGCACCCCCACTGTTGTTGAAGCCATAGGTGCTGAGGGTGGAATCGCATCAAGTTTTACAATTGGTTATGATCTTCCTGCTAGTATTAATGCCCCCGCTTATCCGGCAGGAACGTATGGACCTGGAGTTTATCATCCTTTAAAACTGTGGGGAATAACTGGTGTTGGTTGTGATAATCAAGGACGCGTTTTTGTAAGCCATGACCAAATGGGCTCAGGTATAAGGTGCTTTAAAAAAGTAAGCAATAACTGGCAACTTGACTGGCGCGTAGAAAGCTACTTTTTTGTCGATAATGTTTATTATGATGAAAAGACAGATGGGGTTGATATTTATGGTGTTCAGGAACACTTCAAAATGAATTTTAACACCAACGCTGCAGGTCAGGAATGGTCTATCTATGGTTATTCGTTGGATAGTTACACCTATCCACAAGATCCGCGTGGTATTGAAGATGTTAAAGCTGGACATGAGCATGGGCTTACCGGTACAGTTATGAGAGAAATTAATGGTTCACGTTATTTATGGGTATCAGGTATGACCTGTCAGTCGCCCAAAATATTTAAGTATAAACCTGGAACCGAAGTAGCAGTCTCGTGTGGTATGTTTTTTGGACGGAGTCAGCGACTTTATGATTTGCCCCTTACTTATCCGTGGCCACCCGAAAGACCCTCCACAAACTCAGATAAAACAATGTATTGGGAAGATTTCAACGACAATGGCAAGTACGAAGCCAATGAATACACAGATCAAACCCATGATTTCGATGGTGGAGATTTCTTTGTAGATAAATCTGGAAATATCTGGCAAGGACAGAACCCAATTACCGTTTGGAATGCGAGCTTCCTATCCAATGGCAACATACATTATTCATCTAATAACCTTACCACCTACAACATCACAGGTATCTCAGACATTGGAAAAATAGTGTATCAAGAAGATAAAGATAGATTGGTTCTTCTTACAGAACCATGTCGAAATATAACAGATGGAAAAGTTTATATAGTAGACAATTGGAGTACGGGCAATCGTGCCGCAAGATATGTGAGCACATTGTTTGGACCTAACCAGTCTTCATGGTCTGCAGCCGGAGATTATTCCTTTGAAGTGGGTTGGGAAACACGCGCTAAAGTGTGGGTAACAGATTTGAATACAGGTGAATTAATAGGTACCATGATACCAAGTGCGGCTTGTGGGGGAATAGACCGAACGGGTTGGGTAGACATTGCTGCAGGGCTTCAGGCTTATAAAAGAAGTAATGGCGAGTATTTAGTTTTTGTAGAAGACGATTTTTTGTCTCGTGTTATTCTATACAGATGGTGTCCTTCTGGTACTTGCGATACAGGAGGTGGTCCTGTTCAAGGGATATTAATTTCCCCTGAAACATCTACCATAAAAGAAGGTGTAGCCTTTCAAATAACGCCTACTATCACTCCCTTCAATGCCGATAACCGAAGCCTTACCTGGTCATCTGATAATACCAGTGTAGCAACAGTAAGTTCATCAGGTTTAGTGCGAGGTGTTGGTGTGGGTAGTGCCACCATCACTGTTACAACCGTAGATGGAAATAAAACCGCCACCATGGTTGTAACCGTTACAGGAGCCTTCAAAGTTGAACATGCAGATGTTGGTCTGTACATCGATGGTAAACTCGAAGAGAGTTCCTGGCAAGCTGATAATGTGATGTCCAAACCACTGTTTGGTGTTCAGAACAATGAAAGCAAATTTGATTTACTGTGGGATGCCAATTATTTGTATGTAGGCATTCAGGTTATGGATGAAGCGCTAAAGTCTCTTCCCGAAAACAATCCCTGGAACAACGATGCTATCGAGATTTTTATAGATGGCAATCAGGATAAATCAGGTGAATACGATGAATACGATATTCAGATCATTAAAGTTATAGATTCCACAGCGGTATGGACTAGCCGCTCTGCCACTGGTATTGTTGATGCGGTAGCGTTAATAGCAGGAGGATACTCTATGGAGGTGGCCATACCTTGGTCAGTTGTTAATAAATTTGCCAATGCCGGTTCAGGTCTTGGTTTTGATATAAGCATTGATGACAATGATATGGGTACTACTTCGCGGGATGGTGGAACCATTTGGTTTGGCGATGGAAATAATTTTATGTCTACCACCAATTTTGATGATATACTATTGATGGCTGGCAGTACATCATCCATACCCGCAACAGGTATATCAATAGATTCAGCGTCTATATCTGTATTGGTGGGAGCTACAAAACAACTTACCGCAGAGGTTTTGCCACTCAATGCCACTAATAAAAATGTTGTTTGGAGTTCGTCCAATCCTTCTATGGCTAGCGTTTCTCAAAGTGGATTAGTGAGTGGATTAAGTGCGGGTGAATTGAGTGTAAAAGCCAAGACGGTAGATGGTAATTTTCAGGCAACCTGTTTAGTCACTTCTAAATCAATTATTACTTCAAATGATGAAGATGCTGGAGGCAACATTAACGTGTATCCAAATCCTGTTGCGGAAGGTAAAATATATCTTTCCGGAGTTAGTGGCTCAACATCTATAAAAATAACAGATGCACTAGGTAAGATTATGTTTTTAAAAACAACGATTGTAAATGGTGTTTTAGAAATTGATGATTTAAAATTGAGACCCGGAGTATATTTTTTAAGTGTGCAGAATGATACGCGAGTTTTTAAATTGATTGTTAAGTGAGGGTGGGGATGCAAATAATGTTAAAAAAAATTCAAATGTTTTTATTTTCAGTCAATGTAAAACTGATGGCACTGGCCATTCTAACAGCATCATTTTATGCAGTTGAGTTAGATGCTCAGATTCAAGCCAAGCCCGCTGATAAATTTGTTGATATGATAGGTGTTGATGTTCACTTCGCCAGAAGTTGGACAGCGTATACCAATAGCGATGAAAATATAAATGCAGAGCAAACAGCCATTAATGTTTTAACAAGTTTGCGAATTAGACATCTTAGAGATGGAATCTGGGGATGGAATGGAGGAGTGGAAGATTTTGATAAGGATGGACGCGGTGTAGTTGAAAGATTTTCCACTATTTCTCAGGCCGGTAATATTGCAGGAATTCCCGGAGGTGTTACCTGGATACTTACTGATAACACAAATGACTGGAGGAAATTGCGAGATAATTATCTTATTCCATTAGGCAATAAGGTAATTGTGCTGGAAGGCGCCAATGAAAATATGGGTGTATCAGGAGATGCCCAGGCGTATACTCAGATTCGTAACTGGTGGAATAACATACTACCCGTTATGCCGCATCTTAAAATCGCTACCAATACAGGCCCAACAAATCCCTGCGAGATAAAAAATTCAAACTACATTGGTGATTATGTTCACTATGGAAATGCACACCCTTATCATTTCTGGCCACCCTTTAAACCGTGGAATAAAGTGAGTCATTGTAATTTCAACAGTACTCCAGCTCCACCTACCACTCCGTTGTGGACTTCTCCGGACAATACAACCGCTGGAAACATTGGGTTTATAGAGGCAACACGCGCTAAACGAATACTGGCTGACCAACCGATGATATTTACAGAGTGGGGATATCCTACTATTACAAATGATAATAATAACTGGGGCGTAGATGAAGCTACAGCAGCTAAATATGTGCTGCGCAGTTTTCTCGAACATTTTAATGCCGGTATAGTATATTCTTGTACCTACGAACTGATGAATGGCGAGCCCGGGGTGAGCACTGACCCTGAACATAATTTCGGATTGGCCGATTTCAATGGAAACTTAAAACAATCCGGTGTAGCATTAAAAAGATTAATTGCTTTGCTTGAAGATAATGGTAACACCGAAATTTTAACGAATCCTCTCAATTATACTTTGAGCGATGGTGGCGGACTGGGTTTTAGTGACGACAAAAACCCAACAACAAACGAAGTACACCAAACACTTGTGCAGAAAATTGATGGCACGTATTATTTAGTACTGTGGCAGGAAGCAATCAGTACGAATTCGTCAGGCGAGGGAATTGCGGTACCGTCAGTAAACATTACTATAAACTTTGATCATACAATATCAAGCCTCAAAGCATATTTACCAGCGACAACCGATAATGCCAGTCCGGTGTCTACGAATGTTAATACCGCATCTTTCACTATAAGCGTTCCTGATCATCCAGTTGTTATTGAAATCAATGATAGTCAGGGAGCCGTGTTGCCAGAGAGTTTGACGGTAAGTCCTGAAGCTATTTCTATTGACATCGGAGGGGCTCAACAAATTACCACCACAATTCTCCCATCAACTGCGACCAATAAGAATGTGATATGGGAAAGTAGCAATGAGGCAGTTGCAACCGTAAATTCTGCAGGTATAGTGAAAGGTATTTCTACGGGCACGGCAATACTTACAGCTACCACAGCAAGTGGAAATTCCACCTCAACGACTACCGTAACCGTAACATCAGCATTTGCTGTTACCGGTATAAAACTAGATGCAACAGAGGTAACCGTTCTGGTTGGTAGTTCAAAACAACTTACAGCTTCAGTGTTTCCGCAAAACGCAACGAATAAAAATTTAATTTGGAGTACGTCAGATGCTTCAATCGCTAGTGTAAATCAAGGTGGAGTAATCTCTTCAATTGCGCCCGGTGAAATAACGATTACAGCCAAGACCGTAGATGGAGATTTTGAAGCAACTTGTTTGGTGGTGTCGGAAGCGATTGTAACGGCAAACGATGAGGCCGAGAAAAATAGCTTCCACACGTACCCTAATCCGGTTACGGATGGTAAATTATTTATTTCCGGAATTAATGGCTCTGTATCTATTAAAATAACCGATGCAAATGGAAAGAGTCTATGGGTACCAAAAGTGATCACGAATGGTATTATAGAAATTGAAGATTTGAATCTTAAACCCGGATTGTATTTTTTGTCGATTAACGATGATACAGAAGTATTTAAAATATTGATTAAATAATATTACTGATTAGAATAAGTTTTTACACTTTAAAAATTCTTATATGAATAAAAATAAGGATACCTCGCGCAGAAATGCGATCAAGAAAATAGCAGGTTCCGCAGCAGTGGCGGTGGCCGGAATGTCTCTTTCACACCGTCTTTCAGCAGCAGAGTCTTTGATAGACGAAAAACTGAAAGGAAAGGTAAATCATTCTGTATGCCGCTGGTGCTACCAGGAAATTCCATTCGAAGATCTATGCAAAGCAGCAAACAAGATTGGCATTACTTCCATTGAGTTGATTGGCCCGGATGAGTGGCCCATTGCAAAAAAATATGGCTTAACCTGTGCCATGCCCAACGGAGCGGGTAAGGGACTTGAGTATGGATTCAATGATCTCGCCTTGCATGATGAACTAATAAAAAGCTATACCGACATTATTCCCAAGGTAGCAGCCGCTGGCTTAAAACAAATCATTTGTTTTTCTGGCAATAGGCGAGGGTTAGATGATCAGAAAGGAATTGAAAATTGTGCCATTGGTTTGAAGCGCTTAATGCCCATTGCAGAGAAATATAAAATTATTGTTTCGATGGAGTTATTAAATAGCAGAGTAGATCATCCGGACTATCAGTGTGATCATTCAGCATGGGGCATTGCTTTGTGCGATAAGGTTGGTTCTAATTACTTCAAACTGCTTTATGATATTTATCACATGCAAATTATGGAGGGCGATATAATCGCTACCATTAAAAAATATCATACGTATTTTTCACACTATCATACAGGTGGTGTTCCTGGTCGACATGAAATTGATGAGACGCAAGAGATTTATTACCCAGCGATTATAAAAGCCATTGTTGAAACTGGTTACACAGGATTCGTGGCGCAGGAATTTTTTCCGAAGCGCGCGGACAAATTAGCATCACTCAAACAAGGTGTTTTGATTTGCGATGTATAAGAATTCGTAAGTCAATGTCGTTAAGTTAAGCTTTTCTTTAAGGCCTCACCTCAATCCTATCCAGAAGAGAGGAGGTTAGTGGAGCTTAACTTAACGACATTGATTTGTAAGTTAAAATCAATTGAAATACAATAGAATTTAAAGTAGAGAAGTAGAATTGATAAAACTATACCAGCATGTTCATTATTGAAAATTATAGTACGGCAGTCATATTTTGTATGGTAACCATGTTGTGTTGGGGCTCTTGGGCCAATACTCAAAAATTAGCGGCATCAACCTGGCGTTTTGAGTTATTTTATTGGGATTATGTTATTGGCATCGTTTTGTTTGCAGCGATACTTGCCTTCACGTTAGGAAGTTTGGGCAATGGTGGCAGAAGTTTTTTAAGCGATATTGATCAAGCCTCTTCCGAGAACATAGTATCAGCTATGTTGGGTGGAGTTATTTTTAATGCTGCCAATATTTTATTAGTGGCAGCGATTGCCATTGCGGGTATGTCAGTAGCTTTTCCGATAGGCATCGGTTTGGCTTTGGTTATTGGTGTGATTGTAAATTATATGGATAATCCTGTAGGTAATACACTTTTTATTTTTGGTGGTATTGCGCTAATTGCCATTGCTATTTTGCTGAATGCTAATGCGTATCGTAAAACTTTAGCATCAAGCAGTACAGTTTCGAATAAGGGACTGATACTTTCCATACTGGCAGGCGTGCTCATGGGTTTCTTTTATAAATATGTTGCTGGTTCAATGTTTCCTGACTTCAATGTTCCCGAAGCGAGTAAACTAAGTCCATATACTGCTATCTTTTTCTTTTCAATCGGAATACTAGCAAGTAACGTTTTGTTTAATACCGCATTGATGATGCAAACTTTTGTGGGCAGTCCAGTTTCCTATCGAGATTACTTCAGCGGTAGTGTTAAAAATCACTTGACAGGAATTTTGGGTGGAATTATTTGGTGTGTTGGAATGTCGTTTAGCATTATTGCTTCTGGAAAAGCAGGTGCTGCAATTTCGTATGGGTTAGGTCAAGGTGCTACCGTTATTGCTGCGTTGTGGGGAATTTT
>JANODK010000225.1:0-2786 GCA_031412655.1 Chryseolinea sp. | reverse complement strand
AAGCAAATACCAAAACAAATTTGATCTAATTCAGGAGTTGTTAGGTCTTACAGAGAAAGAGAAAGCATTGGTGCTTTCCATTAACAAAAGTAATGATCCGAAACGTAAATACAAGGAAGTATTTATTAGCCTTGGTGGAGTTCAGTCAAAGGTCTATGCAACGGAGGTGTCACTCGAGGAATACCTGGCTTATACGACTGAGGAATCAGAGAAAGTAAAAGTTCAGCAATACACTGAAAAGTGGGGAGGAAACCGGAAGAAAGGTATTGCTGAATTAGCAAATGACATGCGATTAGGTAAGGCAGCTTAAAACAACAATTTTATGAAGATCGCTAGAATATTTTTGATCGTGATATTAACAGTTTCCTTTTCTGCACTTCCATACCAAAAGGCAGAGGCTGTTATACCCATTGCCAAGATCATTAAAGAGGCAGTCAAGAAAGTGATCAAAGCCGTTGACCTTATGATTCAACGGCTCCAGAACAAAACGATCTGGTTGCAGAATGCTCAGAAAGTATTAGAGAACAAGTTAAATCAATTGAAGCTAACCGAAATAGCTGAGTGGACCGAAAAGCATCGGAAGTTGTACAAGGAGTATTATGATGAATTGTGGAAAGTCCGCAATTTGATTGCCAGTTATCAACGTATTAAACAGATTTTGGAAAGGCAAGTCCGATTGGTTGATGAATACAAGCGAGTGTGGAGTTTAGCCAGAAGCGATAAGCATTTTACGAAAAATGAGATTGAATACATGGCCAGAGTGTACACGGGTATAATCAATGAAAGTGTCCGAAACCTCGACCAGCTATACGTAATTATTAATTCCCTTAAAACTCAAATGACGGATGCAAAAAGGATTGAAATTATTGACAAATGTGGCGAGGAGATTGAAAAAAACTATTCCGATCTAAAAGAATTCAATAATCAAAATATTCAATTGAGCATTAACAGAGCTAAAGGTGCGCAGGAAATTGAATCTGTAAAAAGGTTATACGGTTTACCCATTGAATGATATGAAAAAATGCATGATAATGATTTTGGCACTGTGGTGTGTGAGCTGCGCGGCAGACGCACAAACCTTTAATGAATGGTTCAAACAAAAGAAAACACAAAAGCAATATTTGATTCAACAGATTGCAGCTCTCAAGATTTATTTAAAATTCCTGAAGAAGGGGTATGATATAAGTAAAAAGGGCTTGCAGATAGTGGGGGATATCAAGGATGGTAATTTTAATGACCACTCCACTTATTTCCAATCGTTAATGTTGGTTAATCCATCTGTGAAAATGACTGCAAAAATTTCCCTCATCATTTCTTACCAAGCAAAAATTATTAATGATTTCAGGAAACTTAATGAAGAATGCAGGGCAAATAAAAATCTCTCAAATGAAGAAGTGCAATATGTTAGTTTGGTTTACAAAAATCTTTTAGAACGGTGTGAGGGCTCAATATCGGAATTGAATTCGATTATTACAGATAATGCCTCGCAGATGAAAGATGAGGAGAGGATTGGAAGAATCGAAGCCATCTATGATGACATGAAAGATAAGTATGCATTTACAATGTCATTCTGCAATTCAACCCGAATGCTGCTGATGGAGCGAGATAGAGAAAAAAGTGAAGTGGACGTATCCAAAAAATTAAATGAAAGTCTATGAAAAAGGTAGTAATATCTGTTTTCGTTCTGAGCTTATCAGTTTCCAGCTTTGCTCAATCGACAGAGGCCACGCAACTCATTTTAAATTATGAGAAGCTAAAACAGCTCGAGAAGATTCTCGATAACATGTACACCGGATACAAAATTCTTAGTCAGGGCTATAACCGGATCAAGAATATAGCTGAAGGTAATTATAAGCTTCATCAGCTTTTTCTGGATGGTCTATACGCTGTAAATCCATCCGTTCGTAACTATAAACGGATTCCTTTGATTGTAAATTATCAGCTTTTACTAATGAAAGAGTATAAGAGAGCATATAACCGTTTTAAGGATGATCCCAATCTAACGGCTAACGAATTGCGCTATCTGGCAGGTGTTTATTCTTTTTTGGTTAAGCAGAGTTTAAGGAACATTGAAGAGCTTACAATGGTCATAACAGCATCGAAGTTAAGAATGAATGATGATGAGCGAATGCAAGCTATCGACCGGATTTATGTAGACATGGAAAATAAACTTTCATTCTTACGGTACTTCAACAACAGTACAGGATTGCTTGCTATACAAAGGGCAAAAGAAAAGGCAGAGACTACAACAATTCAAAAGTTGTATGAGGTAGAACAGTAAAACCAGAATTATGAAAAAAGTAATATTCAGGATCACCTTGTTGGTGATCATAGGACTACTATTGCCAGGTATTTCGCAAGCGCAGACATTCTCTGGTGAAATAGTAAGCTTCCAAAGTGTATTGGAAAAGTTATATGACGATATGCTACCGCTATGTAGCAAGCTGATTGATGTTGGCAGAGGTCTGGCGGCTTTCGGAGCACTGTGGTATATCTCTTCACGAGTTTGGAGACATATCGCGAATGCTGAGCCTGTTGATTTTTATCCTTTGCTCAGACCTTTCGCGTTGGGAATGGCTATCCTTTTATTTCCCTCAGTTTTAGCGATGATCAATGGTGTGCTCCGGCCTACGGTCACCGGCACAGCTGCAATGGTTGAAGGTTCAAATAATGCCATTGCCTATTTGCTAAAACAAAAAGCAGATAATAGTATAATTAATACATTAGAAGGTTTTATACTAAAAAAATATGTCTAAAGAAGATTTAATAGAATTCAACGGTGTCGT
>JANODK010000224.1:0-69442 GCA_031412655.1 Chryseolinea sp. | reverse complement strand
GTGGTAGCCACCGAAGTAACCGAACAGGTGCTTGCCCGCAAAAAAATTGAAGTAAGCGAGAATAAGTTTCGTCTTTTAACCAACAATATGCCTCAGAAAATTAGCAATGCCGATGCTGATGGCAATGTTATTTTCTTCAGTCAACAATGGCTTGATGATACGGGCCTAACTTTCGAAGAACTAAAGGACTGGGGCTGGGAAAAAGCCATGCACCCCGATGATTTAGAATTCACAGTAAATAATTGGAAACATTCCGTTGCCACAGGTGATATTTTTGACTTAGAGCATCGTATCCAAAATAAGGAAGGCGACTATAGATGGCATTTGAGCAGGGCTGTACCCATTAAAGATGAAACAGGCAAAATACAAATGTGGGTGGGTAGCAATACAGATATTCATGAGCAGAAAGAACAAGAAGCAGTTTTGGAAAAGGCGGTTAAAAGCAGAACAAAGGAGTTGGAAATAATGAATGTAGAACTCGAAAACGCAAACCAGGATTTAACGTCCTTTACCTATGTTTCGAGTCACGATTTGCAAGAACCATTGCGCAAAATTCAAAACTTTGCAAACGTTATACTGCGCGAAGAAGAAAAGAATTTATCAGAAACCGGTAAAGGTTACTTGCTAAGAATGACGCAAACCGCCAAACGTATGCAGGCACTTATCGAAGATTTACTCACCTATTCTCGCGCCAAGAACGGTGAACGAATTACCGAAACGGTAGACCTCAACGTACTTCTTAACGAAGTTAAAATGGATTTTGAGGAAGTTATAAAGCAAAAGAAAGCAATCATACAAGCTGACCTCCGTGATGCAAGAGTCATACCCTTCCAGTTTCGTCAACTCATGCAAAATCTGATCAGTAATTCTTTGAAATTTTCACACCCCAATTTGCCTCCGCACATTATTATGAAAAGTAAAATTGCCACTGGGGAAGCGTTAAGGGAATCTTGTCAACCAGAAAGTCGGGGAAAATTAATTGGTGAGAAAAAATACTGCCATATTCACTTTACCGATAATGGCATCGGATTCGATCCTCAATATAAAGAGAGAATTTTCGAAGTATTCCAGCGACTTCATAGCGTTGAAGAATATGGAGGAACAGGAATAGGGCTTGCCATTTGCAAAAGAATTATTGAAAACCACAACGGCATTATTACGGCAACTGGCAAGCTTAATGAAGGCGCACAGTTTGAAATTTATATTCCAGCTTAAATAACAGAGCGTTGCATTGTGATTACTGATGCTTCCTTTTTTTGATTGAAATGTTTCAGAATATATTAGCGTCCATGGTCTGAACTTAATTGTCCACCCCTTGCTGGAGAGTGTGTTGCGTGATAGCAGGCGAGATCAAGATCAGAGGCAAACCCAATGTAGATCTTGTTGAATTCCTTAGAGAAGAGCACGTAAACATTAATGGGCATAAAAAGAAAGAAGGTGCCCAAAGGCACCTTCTTTCTTAGTAGCGCGGGGGGGAATTGAACCCCCGACCTCAGGGTTATGAATCCTGCGCTCTAACCACCTGAGCTACCGCGCCATTTGTATACCTTCTTAATGGTGAGATTCACTCTCTCATCCATTTTTCGGAGCGCAAACTTACAAAGTTGATCTCAATTTTCACACCGATGATGAATTATTCTATTTTTTCAGGTCTCTATAATTATAGTTGCAGGTTCAATTCCTTCCTTTATTTTTGCCACCCTGTTTTGAAACTATGGCGCACGAGAATATATCACGTTGGGTAGCACAAATTGCTAAAGAACTCTCTATTCCTGTAAAGAATGTCACGGCTGTAGCCGAGCTTTTGGAAGAAGGAGGTACAATCCCCTTTATTGCGCGGTATCGCAAAGAAATGACCGGAAGTCTTGATGAGGTGGCAATTGCTGCTATCCGAGACAGAATTGAACAATTAAGTGAACTTGACAAGCGCAGAGAGTCCATAATAACCTCTATTGAGAAGCAAGGTAAGCTTACACCTCAACTCATGCAGGCGATTGTAGGCGCTGAAACACTTGCTGAATTGGATGATATCTACCTTCCTTTCAAACCCAAAAGAAAGACTCGCGCCAGTGTAGCCAAAGAAAAAGGACTTGAACCTCTGGCCCAGAAAATCAAAGATCAGGAGAATATTGATTTGGATGCCTTTTCAAAATCGTTCATCGATGCCGAAAAAGGAGTCGCCAACGTACAGGAAGCGCTAGATGGTGCTCGTGATATTATTGCAGAATGGGTAAGTGAGAATCCGGAAATAAGGAAATCAGTTCGTGAACTGTTCTGGAGTGAAGGCGCTATAGAATCGAAAGTATTAAAGACGAAGGAAGCCGAAGGTCAAAAGTTCAAAGACTACTTTGAATGGACTGAGCCGATTTCAAAAACACCATCGCATCGATTGCTTGCGATGAGAAGAGGTGAGAAAGAAGGTATTCTGGCCTTGGATATTTTTCCACCGGAAGAAGTAGCCATTCATGCAATGGAGAGGCAAACCATCAAGGCAGAGAATGAATCAGCAAATCAAATCAGGCTTGCTGTTAAAGATAGTTACAAGCGCTTACTTCGCCCCTCTCTTGAAACAGAGATTCGGATGGAGACAAAGATGAAGGCTGATGAAGAAGCCATAAAGGTATTTGCAGGCAATCTGAAAGAACTGTTGCTCTCTCCTCCTCTCGGACAAAAGAGTGTATTAGCCCTAGATCCTGCTTTCCGTACAGGATGTAAAGTGGTTTGTCTTGATCGTCAGGGAAAACTGCTTCATCATGACGTTATTTTTCCGAATGAACCTCAACGCGAAACGGCAAAATCATCAGCCCTTATAAAAGGCTTATGTGAGAAGTTTGAGATTGAAGCCATTGCAATTGGTAACGGAACAGCAAGCCGTGAAACCGAATCGTTTGTAAAAAATATTGGATTGAATAAACGAATTGCCGTTGTTGTGGTGAATGAGAGCGGAGCTTCTGTTTATTCTGCATCGGATGTTGCGCGCGAAGAATTTCCAGATAAAGATATTACGGTAAGAGGCGCAGTTTCCATCGGAAGAAGATTAACTGATCCACTTTCAGAATTAGTGAAGATCGATCCAAAGTCAATTGGTGTCGGACAATATCAACACGATGTTGACCAGGCTAAGCTGAAGAGTGGATTGGATGATGTGGTAATGAGTTGCGTGAACTCGGTTGGTGTTGAAGTGAATACTGCCAGCAAAGATCTGCTTGCTTACGTTTCGGGTTTAAGTCCTGCATTGGCAAAAAACATTGTTGAGTACAGAAACCAAAACGGACCGTTTAAAAATAGAGAGTCGTTACTCAGCGTTCCGCGCTTAGGTGAAAAGATTTACGAGCAAGCAGCAGGTTTCTTGCGCATTCGTGAAGCTGAAAATCCATTAGACGCCAGTGCAGTCCATCCGGAAGCATATAGCATTGTTGCCCAAATGGCAAGCGATCTGTCATGCTCAGTAAAAGAATTGATGACAAGTGCAGAGTTGCGTAAGCAACTTGATTTGAAAAAATACATTACAGAGAAAGTAGGACTTCCTACTCTTACCGATATTCTTCTTGAATTAGAAAAGCCAGGAAGGGACCCGCGTCAGGGTTTTGAAATGTTTAGTTTCACTGACGGTGTGAATACAATTGCCGATTTGAAGATTGGCGTGAAGTTACCCGGCATCGTTACGAATGTTACCAACTTCGGTGCCTTTGTTGATATTGGTGTTCATCAGGATGGTTTAGTACACATCAGTCATCTCGCAGATACGTTTGTAAAGGATCCACAAAAATTTATTGCCGTTCAGCAAAAGGTACAAGTAACGGTTGTCGAAGTTGATGTTCCGCGCAAGCGTATCGGTCTCTCTATGAAGAGTGATCCATTCGGAGACCAGCCCGTTCCAGTTGCTGCTAAACCACAAAACAAAAGAGATCGGGAAAAAGAAAAGCCGAAGGAGAAGGAAATTAGTATGGAAGAGAAGTTGGCAATGCTGGTAAGTAAATTTAAAAAATAGTTCGAGGTGTTGAAGTTCAAAGTGTCGGAGTAAAGGCATTCACTTCAACACTTACACACTTAAACACATCAACACCCTATCTCCTTCTTCGTTTTGAGTTTGAATACTTCTTCTTATAACTACCGCCTTGCTTTCTTACCTTAATAGTCTGCAATTTCTTACTGCTGTCGAGCCTGTAGTTGGGCGACTTCTGATAGTTTCGATGTACCGAACGTTTATATCGGTTGCTCTTTTTATAAGGGGAACCCTTCGCAGCGTACTTCGATAATGTCTTTCTTCTAAGAGCAAGCGCCTGCGTATTAATCTTTTTCGAATTGCGGTAGTTCGAATAATACTTCTGGCTATTGAAATCAAAACGCAAAGTAATCTCATTCGATGATCCTAACTTCGCTCCATAGCTCGCAGCATTAATATCTCTTGTATATCCGATTAAAAATTTATCCAGAATACGAACGCCTAATGTTGTGCTTACTGTTCCACCGGTGCGATACGATCCACCAAGTATTAGAAAATTATTCACCGTGTAGTAAAGTCCGGCATCAAACTGACTTTCTCCATTTAAATATCCGCGATAGGTAATCATCGGTTCCAGAAGGTCCTTGTCTTGTCGTAACGCGATAGTGCCATTCACAAAACCAGAATAAAATCCAGGGAACTGAGAAGGTGTATCACTGAATCCGCGCGTCAAATTTGTCAATCGGTTGGCTGCAACACCTGCTGTAAAGAATTTTGATTTGTAGGTGATGCCAAATGAAAAATCAGCCTGGCCGGGAGATGTATTACCATATATCAACTCGTCTCCTTCCTCAATAACATCGACCTGCGCGGTATTGATTTTAAAATAGGAATACTCACCACCGACTCCGAAAGAAAGTGATTTCGTATCGGTAATCTTAATGTGATATGCAAAAGCAGCGAGTCCAGAAACGGTTTCATACACTCCTACCCTTTCCTGAAATACATTAACTCCTGCACCAAATCGATCTTTTGCAAATGGAGTATGGAAGCTCAGGAAATTGGTTACGGGTGCCCCCGAAACACTGGACCAGTTTTGGCGATGTGAAAAGGTAATCGAACCCATTCCATTACCCGCTACAGATGGATTATATAAAAATGAGTTGGTAAGTTTTTGCGTGAACAGCGGAACATCCTGCGCAAACGTTCTTACAACGGATGCCGTGAATAAGATGCTGATCAAAAATGCTTTTAAGTAAAGTTTTATCATTTTTTAATCAACGTTATGGTTCGTGTAATAACCGTTCCTGATTCATTAAACTTCACAATGCAGATATAACTTCCTGCCGGTAAATAATTTCCTCCTTTCTTAAAGTCCCAATCATTATTGTAGGCATCCTGATTGTGCACTTCAACACCCCAACGATCCAGAACTGAAATGGTATTGTTCGGAAAGCGCTCAATATTCTCCACAATCAGTTTATCATTCTTTCCATCTTCATTTGCTGTAACAACATTCTTTATAGCGGTTGTTGATAATGTAGGAAACTCGGTGATGTTCAGATTGGCATCGGCACTGCCTTCACATCCCGCTGCTGTTTTAACAATCAACGAAACGGTAAACTGACCTTCAGAAGTATAGACATGCTCCGTACTGCTCACATCGGAAGATGATCCACCATCACCAAAACTCCATGCATAAGACGACACCGATACATCAACCGAAGATGTAAATTGAAGGAGATCATCAATAATTTGTTCGCTAGCAGGTGGCGCCTGTATTGAAACAATGGGCAAAGGATTAACCGTTATGAAAGCGGTGGCCTCGGTGCTCAAACCACAATCATTTCTTGCAGCAACAATTATCTTACCTCCTGGCGCGGCATCACCTTTCACACTGATTGTACTTGCTGATGTAGATGATGTTGTGCTTAATTCTGCTGGCAATGTCCATACGTATGTCAATGCATTTTGGAAACCAAGAGCCGTCAGGTTAACGGATTCATTCTGGCATATCGTTGTCGTTGAACTTCCTATTGATCCTGTGCCCGAAGGGATATCATTTACCTGTACAATGGCAGAGCCTGACATGTCTGATGAACAATTACCAGCGTTCTTTGCTTTCACGGTATACGTTCCATCTGTTGTAAAGAATCCTGTAAAATTAAAGGCTCCTCCTCCCGGTGTGATCTTCACATTTGTAGTAGAGGCACCAAGATAAACTTCATACTCCACTCCCGATTGAGAATTTGATAGCCCTATTGTCACTCCATTACTTCCAACACAATATGCTCCACCACCCGTTACTGAAAATATGTTTGGCAATGCGGATACCGTGAGTGTTGATGATGAAATTGTGCTGAGTGATAAATCCATATTCATTACCGTTACCACTCCACTTACAGCGATGGAAGAAACAAGCGTGATGGATGTAGCAGTATGTGCAGTAACGGGAATGTTCACACCATTTATTGTTACTACTGGTAACGCAGTTCCGAAATTCGTTCCGGTAATCACTACATTTTGTCCGACACACGCACTTAAGGGAGCTACATTGGTAATTGATGGTCCGGCTTGAGTAGTGAAGGTAATATTGGAGGCGGTGGATGCATTGTTATTGCTGTCTTCCACAGGTGCAATACTGACATAGCAAAGTTGTGATGGTAAAAGCGAAGAAGAAGGATCAATCGTAATTAAATCCTTGGCACCATTAATCGTTGCTGAGAATGGAATGTCAGCACCTGCTGCGTTATTTAGTTTTAGTGTAATCAACGAAGTTACATTGCTATTATCAATCGCAGAGTTATTAATGTTTCGAACTGCTTCATTAAAGGCGATGGTAATATTGGTGGTTACTGAAACATTCGTTGCACCATTGGTTGGAGTAAATGTAATGATCGGAGGTGTTGGTATTCCTGTACCTGTAGTAATTGCACCGGATGACCAGGCTGTTCCTTTGCGCGTAAATATTTTGAAGGAATAGGAAATGCTATTTGTTAAACCGGTTACAACAACACTTGTTCCGCTTCCTTTGTAGACAACAAATTCATTTGGCACGACTACTGTACCACTTCCAAAAATAGCACTTGCTGTGTAGGCTGTTCCATCACCAGTAGGAGTTGATGCAGGAACACTTCCTTGTTTTCCAATAATCAAAACTTCATCAAAACAAGGAGCGGGGTTTGTCCAGTTCAATGTAATCTGTGCATCACCTGGAGTGTTTGTTAATCCAGTAACATTTGTAGGAGACCCAATTGTAACGGAAATAAAATTACCAGTTTGTGAAGTGCAGGTTGATGATGTAACGCGTACGCGATAGTGTGTGGTTTGCGTAATACCAGCCGGAGGATCATAGTTTACTAATGTTGCTCCTGAAATATCGGTGTATGGTCCGGTAGTGGAGGCTATTGCTGATTCCCATTGATACGTATACGTACCATCACCGCCCGTTGCTGTTCCTCCCGAAATTACGGTTGGGTCATCACCAACACAAACGGTTTGCGTTCCAACTGGAGTACCCGGTGTAACAATTGGATTTAAGGTTAGTGTAACTGCTGTTCGTACATCACTGGTACATTGTGTTGTTCCATCATAGATCTCAGCGTAAAATGTTCCTGAGGCTGCAGTTGGAATAAAGACTCCACCTCTCCCATCACCACCACTGACATCACCCGGAACCAAGTTGCCACCGGTTGCTGCGTCATACCAATTAATGGTTCGCCCCGACCCCGGTGAGTTTACATTAATTGCTGGCTTTATATCACCAGCACAATACGATGCATTGATGGGATTTGCAGGTGCAGCAATCACACTACACGAAGTGAGTGAAGCGAATTGATAATTATTGATGTTATAGCACCCTCCTACTATTGTGCTGTAGGAATACATATCAAACTCGTAGTTTGTATTTGCTGCGAGACCTGTGATATCGACTGTAGTTGCTGGTCCTTTATACACAACAAAGTTGCCTGCGCCTACCGCATCACCAGATCCAAATACAGTATTGGCATTGTAAAGAGAA
Source organism: Chryseolinea sp. (assembly GCA_031412655.1). GTDB lineage: Bacteria > Bacteroidota > Bacteroidia > Cytophagales > Cyclobacteriaceae > Chryseolinea. Next base: position 61,475 of record JANODK010000224.1, on the reverse strand, counting down.
GTGATTGTTGGTTGAAAGACGGTTGATCCCTGACGCATCACAATGAAAGCATCATCTGTACTTATTTTCGTCCATGACAAAGTAACACTTGTACTTTTCTTGTTCGAGAATATAGGTGTGACAGGAGGTGCAGAAGTAGCATCGCATACATTAAATGTGTTTTGATTCAGTGTACCACCAGACAATGTTGTTATTCCATTTAATGTAACAATATCACAATGAAGTAGTATTTCCCCACCTAAACCATCATCCAAAACAATTTCCTGTACAACTAGTAATGTTCCTGAAGTATTGAAGATATCAATACCTCCAAAATTAGAGATGATTCTTCCCGGGTTAAGCAACGTGCCTGCAATAGTAAGATCGCCACCAATCGACATATCGAAACCAGCAGCATTGAGTGTTCCTCCCGACTTTATTGTTAAACCAGTTGAGGCTGCTATCACCCCAATATTGGCAGTCATGGTAACGACATGCCCTGAACCTATAAAGGCATCTGTCCCCGTTCCGCCTGGAGCATCAGAAGCTGCGGCACCAGAATGCGTAGGACTATGAGTCCATGTATTTGGATCATTATAATTTCCGCTTTGGCGGGAAAAGTATTGTGATTGATCTTCTTCTGTTGTGAAGTTCCATTGGGTTGTTGCACTAAATCCTGAGAAATCATTATTCGATAAATCCGAGAATACTTTACTACCGATCAGAATATAATAGTTCGTACCATAAGCAAGCGAAGCAGGTGGCGTGATGGTGACTGTGCTACCGGCAATTGAAATATTAGCGGATGCACGATCTATATCTGATCCCAATTGAACATTACCAGGGTTCGAAAAAAACCGAATAGATTTCTCTGCTGTGGTTCCTGTCGTTGTTGATACCTTAACACTTTCATTGAAGGTTATGCTTACTGGTGAAGAGAGGGCAGGAACGTTCGTTGCGTTGTCAAGAGGATCAAGAACCGTGTTGAACGGATATACAACATCTGGTCCAACGGCTAAATCGCTGATGTTAGAACCTGAAATAATTTGTGTCAAACCAGTGCCATCTAATGCCATGCGAAAAATGCCATTCGATTGGGCGAAGAAAACGTAATTCATTTTCGGATAGACATCAATGCTGATGATGTCGTTTGTACCATTCGACCTTATGAGTGATGGTGCTGCAAACGTGTTGAGATTCAGTAGCCGTATTTCATAATTAAAACCTCCAAAAACCCGAACCCAATACATTGTATTATTGATATAATCAATTCCAAGAGGCCCATATGCCTCTGATGCTATTACCGGATTAAAAAAAGAACCCGAAACATCTGTCTGGTAAATAGGTCCGCTTCCGCTAATATCTGATATATAGATATAATCCTCCTGTTCATTATAGGCAAGATCGCTATATTCATCATTTGAATTTCCGGAAGGGGTTATGGGAGTTTGTGAATCCGTGATAGCATCATAGTAGCTTCCAACCCACAGATCATTCATATCATCACTAACACCTGTATAGAAAATCTGCTCATTGCCTGGAAAGACATCCATGTTGGTATACCCGGCAAAAGCTCCAAAGTCACCAATCTGAACAGCTCCCGTTCCATCACCTGCCGAGCGATAAATCAGTTGTGTATCAGAATAGAAAAGAAAGTCGTTATCAGCATCATAGGCAATAAAAGTGCCGCCAGATGCTACGACAGTTTGAATACCTGTTCCATCCAGATTCGCTCGTTTTACTGCTCCGTTCTCAGAATAATAAATCTTCTGAGCCGAAACATCAGCAACGGAGTGAAACAGAATTATAAAAATGGAAAGACAAAGTAAGTAAGAGGGTCGTAGGGTCATAAAACAACAATCAATCTGACAGTTTTATACGATCATTACTACGAAAGTAATCAAATTCATCAATCTGATACGCAAATTTTGTGACGAATGGAGTGCGCAATTTGAAACGTGTCACTACTTCCTCGCACATCAGGCATCAAAGATTATTTTTTCAATCCGGAAACCACTTTATCTTCGCAACTCTAAAATTAGATTTATGCTACCCAACCACAATCCGACTGAAACCTCTGCCTGGCAGAAATTAGAGATGCATTTTCTTTCTATGCAAGCCACGCACATGCGTGAATTATTTGCCGAAGATGCAAATCGCTTTGAAAAACTACATGCAAACTTTGAAGATATTCTGGTTGACTATTCGAAAAATCTGATCATTGAGGAAACCATACAAGAACTCATCGCTCTTGGGAATGAAGTGGAATTAAAAGATGCTATTGCCTCCATGTTCAGAGGTGATAGAATCAATCACACGGAAAATCGTTCTGTACTTCACGTAGCATTACGCAACAGGTCAAACACTCCCATGCTTGCCGATGGTGAAGATGTAATGCCAGAGGTGAACAAAGTGCTTCAGCAAATGAAGCAGTTCACTACAAATGTATTAAGTGGTGCATGGAAAGGATATAGTGGCAAAGCGATAACCGATATTGTAAACATCGGCATTGGTGGTTCTGATCTTGGTCCTTATATGGTAACAGAAGCATTGAAGCCTTATTGGAAAAACATCACGCCACATTTTGTATCGAATGTAGACGGGACGCATATCGCTGAAACAGTGAAGCACCTCAATCCAGAGACTACACTGTTCATCATTGCATCTAAAACTTTTACAACACAAGAGACCATGACTAATGCCGAATCGGCTCGCGCATGGTTTCTGGAAAAAACCGGAGGTCAAGGTGAAGTAGCAAAACATTTTGTTGCTGTATCAACCAATCAAAAAGAAGTAACTGCTTTTGGTATCGCACCTGAAAATATGTTTGTGTTTTGGGATTGGGTTGGCGGCCGTTATTCATTATGGTCATCAATCGGTTTGTCAATCGCCTGCACCATCGGCTTCGAAAATTTTGAAAAACTTCTGGATGGTGCTCATGCCATGGACAATCATTTCAAAAATGAACCATTCGAAAAAAATATTCCGGTCATCTTAGCTTTACTTGGTGTTTGGTATAATAACTTTTTTGGCGCTGCATCAGAAGCCATTCTTCCTTACGATCAATACCTCCATCGCTTCGCTGCTTATTTCCAACAAGGTAATATGGAGAGCAATGGAAAATCCATTGACCGAAATGGTGATCCTGTTACGTATCAAACCGGTCCTATTATTTGGGGTGAGCCAGGAACCAATGGACAACATGCATTCTATCAGCTTATTCATCAAGGTACTAAGCTGACACCGTGCGATTTTATTGCACCTGCCATCAGCCCGAATCCATTAACAGATCATCACGCAAAACTTCTTTCCAACTTCTTCGCACAAACGGAAGCGTTGATGCAAGGCAAAACCGAAGAGGAAGTGATTGCCGAATTAACGAAAGCAGGAATGAGCAAAGATTCAATTGAAACGCATACGCCATTCCGCGTGTTTGAAGGTAACAAACCGAGCAACAGTATCATGTTCAAACAACTTACTCCACGCACATTAGGTAGTCTGATTGCCCTGTATGAACATAAGATTTTTGTTCAGGGAGTAATCTGGAATATCTACAGTTTCGACCAGTGGGGTGTTGAATTGGGCAAGGTGCTCGCCAAGAAAATCCTTCCTGAACTACATTCTTCCGAAGAAATCACATCGCACGACTCCTCAACAAACGGCCTAATCAATTATTTCAAACGTTTGAAGTTTAATTGATGCAATAGTTAATTGCAAAGTACAAGCCGTCCGTTATTTTTGTTGGATTTTTAAACTGAATGGAGAATAATATTTCGAAAATTGGGGTCTTCACATCAGGTGGAGATGCTCCGGGAATGAACGCTGCCATCCGTGCAGTAGTGCGGGCATGTGCTTATTATAAGATCGAATGTGCGGGTATTATGCGCGGTTACGAAGGTATGATCGAGGGCGATATCGTGAAACTCGGTCCACGCTCAGTGGGTAACATCATTCAACGTGGCGGTACTATTCTAAAGACCGCACGCAGCAAAGAATTCCGCACACCTGAAGGCAGACAGATTGCCTGCAATAATTTAAAGAAAGAAGGTATCACTGCTTTGATAGGAATTGGTGGCGATGGAAGCTTCACGGGTCTTCACAAACTCTACGAACAATTTCAAATTCCATGCATTTGTATTCCTGGTACCATCGACAACGATTTGTCCGGAACTGATTTTACCATTGGATATGATACCGCAACCAATACAGCAGTAGAAGCGATTGATAAAATTCGCGACACTGCACTATCGCATAATCGTTTGTTCTTCATTGAGGTAATGGGACGTAACTCTGGTTACATTGCCATCAACAGCGGACTTGCCGGTGGTGCTGTGGCGATGATTATCCCGGAAGAAACTTCATCCTTTGACGAACTGTACAGTCGTCTGACAGAAGGTGGTGACACGAATAAGAAATCAAGTTTAGTAGTGGTTGCAGAAGGCTCGAAGATTGGTGATGCGAACGCTTTGGCCAAAATGGTTGCGGAACGTTCATCGTATTTCGATATTAAAGTTACAGTTCTCGGTCACCTTCAACGCGGTGGTTCACCAACATACTTCGATCGCGTACTCGCCAGCAAAATGGGTGTCGGTGCTGTTGAAGGTTTAATGGCAGGCAACAAAGATGTTATGGTTGGCATTCGAAATCAAAAGATTGTCTTCAACAGTTTCGATGAAGTCATGAGCAAGCATCATGAAATTGACAGCGAGTCGATCCGAATCTCAAAAATTCTATCTATCTAATTAACAGTTAATCAGTATATCATGGCGAAGGAATTAACAATCGGCATTGACATTGGTGGCACCAACACCAAATACGGTATTGTCGATAGAGAAGGAAATGTGTTGTATCATGGCAGCATTTCAACAACACAATACGAAGAGTTTAAAGATTACTTTGATGGATTAGCAGAAGCTTTACGCGTTGCTATCAAAGCGGTTCCGGGTGATAATAAAATTATAGGCGTTGGTGTGGGCGCAGCAAACGGAAACTACTACAAAGGAACCATTGAGCGCGCAACCAACTTAAAATGGAAAGGTATTATTCCGTTGGCGGATATGTTCAAGGAAGAGTTTGATCTTCCTGCCATTGTAACGAATGATGCAAACGCTGCAGCCGTTGGAGAAATGGTATACGGAGCTGCAAAAGGAATGAAGGACTTTGTCGTGATTACTTTAGGCACTGGTTTAGGAAGTGGCTTTGTTGCCAACGGACAATTACTCAATGGTAAACACGGAATCGCAGGTGAAGTAGGACATACTTCTGTAAATCCGGCAGGACGTTTTTGTAATTGCGGTAAGCGTGGTTGTTTAGAGACCTATGTTTCGGCTACTGGTATCAAACGTACTGTATACAAATTATTAGCAGATCATTTAGAAGACAGTGAACTCCGCGGAATAAGTTTTGATAATCTCACTACCAAGATGATTACTGAATCTGCAGTTCGTGGTGATGTAGTTGCCCTTGCTGCGTTTGAATATACAGGAAGAATATTGGGAATGAAGTTGGCAGAGACTGTTGTACATACTGATCCGGAAGCCATCTTCCTATTTGGTGGATTATCCCTTGCGGGCGATTTGATTTTCAAACCGACCATCAAACACATGGAAGCGAACCTGATGCCATTGTTCCGTGGAAAGATAAAAGTTCTTCCATCAGGATTACAAAACCAGGCAGCTCCTATTATTGGTGCCAGCAGCTTAGTTTGGAATTACCTTGATACCAATAAAAATAATCTTAATGAGGTGATGGCGTAACTCACGTAATGAAAACTCATCCTGCTATTCGCAGGATGAGTTAAAAAACACAAAAGCCCAACTGCGCGAAGCGGTTGGGCTTTTGTGTTTTTAATGCGCGCGCACACTATATGTCTGAAATGCTATCGATCCTTCGCGCATCTGCTCTAAACGAAAATCGAAGCCGACACTCTCTTTACCTTACAAAATCTCCAACCTTAAGGTCTGAAACCTGGAACCTTGAACTTCAAACCTCGAACGAATTTATAATCTTCATCTTTCAGAAAAATCAAATACGATATCATCATAATCAATGCAAAGTCAGGAAGGCTGAGCATGAACCAGATAATGAGATGAAACAATACTCCCATCACCAGTACAACCTTTCGTGTTCGGTTAAACCAAACCAACACAACAAAAGCCAATTCAAATACAATCGTTATCCACGAAAGTGTAAGGTTTAGAAAATGGTGGTTCGCTAAACCAAGCTGTTTATTAAAAAAGAAATCCAGGTGCGCGATGTAATCAATCGCATCTCCTGATCGCCAGATCTCACTCATTAGTTTATCCCAACCCGAAGTCAAATAGATGAATACAATTTGAAGTTGACACAGTAATACAGAAACGTTAAAAAGTAATATCAGTATTGTGTTCCACTTTTCACTCTTCAATGCTGGCCACCTCGACATACCAATCGCCCAGAAGGCAAGCATGAATAATACATAATCGGATCCATTGGTAATGGGGAGATTAATCCGATAGAGGTTAATCACCAATAGGAAGAATAAGAATCCAACAATATAATTCCACCGGATCAACAGAATAACAATTAAGAATACAAGACTTAGCGAATAGAAAAAAGTAAGATAGTCACATGCCCAATAGGCTGGCGAAAATAAAATCCGAACAACAAATGAAGAAGACGGAACGAATTGATGCAATTCAACAATGGCACTACTCACCGACCAGATCATTCCAATTTTTAAAATAACAAAGAGAACGAGTGCTTTACAGAATACAGTAACAGCGAATACATTTCGCTTCTGATCCAGAAACCCCTCAAAGAATTGCCGCTGTAAATTATTGAGACGCTCCACCCTTCTTCGGTTTATAGATTACTGCGAAAGCAGTATCAGTCTTTGTGGACTGACTTTCAGGCTGCCAGGTATTCCAAATGTATATGATTTTAATGGAATCAGTCTGTGAAGGTTGAAGCCTGATTACATACTGAATAAGCTCAGTCGTTGCTATGCCCTCGCTCCCATCAATATATTTCAATGCCTTAATTTCTTTATACGCTTTCCTGGATACATATCGTTCGTAGTCACTCAATTTTAATTGATCATATCGCCATGGATACGTTTGAAAGTCTCTGAAATTTTCAAGTCCTACATTGCGGAAGGGCAACCATTCACCTGATGAAGAAGGGCAACTCACATAAAGGTGGGGTGATGTTGTAATTCTTGAATCACTGAAGAAAGGTCCTAAAACAATGAGTTTTTTATAGAATGAGTTAACTCTTGCAGGAAGAAAATCAATTTTAAAAAAGATGGCCTGAAGGGCAAGTAGAATATGAAAGGCAAAAAATAAAGTTGCCAACCAAAAGAGAACTTTCCTAAACTTCTGGTTGGATGAAATGAGATTCATTTCTAAATGTAATCAAAAAAATAAATTGCTTCATAACGAAAGTATGATTCAACCATAGAATGGTCTTCGGAACAATGTTTCAATTGTAGAGTCTTAATCCTATGGAAATTTGTTAAGCTCACGGATGAACAACGCTCGAGCCTGCACACAACATCCGCGCGATGTGGGGGGACTACTTCTTATTTAAAGATGCTTCAATCATTCCCTTCAAAACTTTCATATCAATATCCTCTAACTTATTTATGTAAAGGCAACCAACACCCGTCTTATGTTTGCCCAGATTTTTAAGAGCAGCAGCATGCTCCTTAATACCAACGCTTATGTACAACGATAGATTCGCTTTACGAGGAGAAAAACCTATCAGGAGCCAGTCCACTTCCCTACCCGTGTTTGGGCTTTTGTATCTTTTATTACCAAAACCGATGATTGAGCTGCTCCACAATACGGGCTCTTCCCCAGTGGCTTTTTTCATCATTTCCAAAAGCACAAAACTATCCTTGCGCTTTTGCTCATCCTGAATAGCATTGATAAAATCCTCCACGCTTGCAGAACTTGGTTTTGTTTTTATTTCAGCCAGTTTTGTTTTTTTCTCAGCCATTTGAATCTATGATTTGTCTGACAGTGTATGACGTTTATGTTTATGACGGCTTGGGTTTTAGAAGCGCGTCACTGTCCCACGTTGCTGAACGAAATTAAGAAAACAAAACTTCAAATTTACACATCACCCCAAGCTGGCTAAACATTTTGTTAGTGGCAGTTTTTTATTTTTCAGGTCGTTTTGAATAGTCTTTTATGATTAAGTAAATGGATATTACAAAAACAATGAGATAAAGAATGTCCAAAACAGGATCTTCAAGTGTGAAATTTTTAAAGTCTATGTGTTTGAACAATGTCAAACCTAAAATAAATGCTATAAATGCAAAAAAAAAGTTTATCCCTTTTTTACTTTCCATACGTTTTAATGTTTTGTCATTAAGTCTACTATTGTTCCAATTAGAATTGCTACAACAAAAAAAGTAATCATACCTAACATATAAGCAAAAAAAGCTTTAACATAATTTATAATTTTTCCCTTTTCATAAAACTGTCCAATTGCCCAAGTTGTATAAACAAAACAAATAATGCTTGCAATTAAAATTAGATTTATACCTGTCAAACTTTGAATAATTCCAAAGACCGCCAAAAATAGCATTCCCATTCCCATAACGAAACAGAGAAGAATTAAGATTTCAAAAATGTTGAATTTATACTTTCTAAAAAATAATTTCGTCCATAATGCAATAAAAATTGCCATTATAATGTTAGCATAACCATAATGTCCTTGTATCCATTTGGAAATCGTACTGGTCGCAGATTTATTATTATCTAATTTATTTACATAATCAATTTCAAAATGAAAGAAGGTATTGCATATTGAATAAACTAGGGATGTAACAATAATAAAGATTATTGGTTTTATAAGTCTATTTCTGTTTTCGGTAAGATAAGATATTATGTTTTGACCTGGATTTGTTATAAGCTTTCTAATCGTATATAAAATGCCACGTTCAAAATGCAGAACGTGTTGAATTTCGTGGATTATGTAATGTCCGTTAATTCTTTTAAGGCTTATTGATTGTCCGCAGTCTGGACAAAATTTTGAGTTTACTTCGGTGTTACAGTTCTTACAGTTCATTTACTTGGTTAAATATGTTGTCGGTTCTTTTATTTGCAGTCGGTTCTGTAAAATTGCCACGCTTGGGTTTATGAAGTGGCGGGATTTTGAAAAACTAAACTGTCCGCCACAGCCGAACGTTGATTGAAAGATAAAACTTAAATCTTAAAATACACCCCGCCATTTCATAAACCTGTTGTTGGCGGCCGTAAGCTTCACGTGCACCATTTATTTTACTTTTATTTCCTTTGTCGATATTGACAGCGTTGTCGTTTTAGTCTTTTTGTCAGTCCCGTGTTGAACGGAAAGGTATTTGTCAGATAGGTCAAACCTAAAAGTTCTTGGATTGAAAAAATTGTCTCATATAGCCAATGGAAGCAATCCCTACCATCCAAAATATCCTTCCAATGCTTTGTACAAAGCAATCAAAGCACATAGTATGAAACCAGGTCCCAATATTTTACCTCTGTAGTCATCAGAGTGAGGTTTATAAGCATATCGAGTGATAAAGAATCCACCGATACCGAAGACAACACTGGTTATTAATAGAACTAAGTTCGGATTGATTTGATTTATGTCCATACTGTGTAGTTGTCTGAACTTCTATGAGCTTAATTGCAACCTGTCTGTCACCGAATGTAGCGAGTACGCGCTGATTAGATTGATGCGTCCTTTGCTGTCGCCTATTTACTTTTAATCTCTTGTCCAGTCGAGTTGTAAATTGTCCCGAATTATGGAAGTAAACTCGTCTCATTTAGTTCGCGTCCGCTTATGGCCGCCAACACCTGTATATATGATGCTAGTGTCAGTTATTTACAAATATAACAGATAACGGACTTTCAGATATATCCTTTATGTCTTGAATAGGTTAACTTGTCAAAGTAGTTCACAAATGCCTCAGGCTCTAAATTCAGAAAATTAAAAGCATTTCGAAATCGCAAACCGATTTTTTCAATTTCTTACACTGTGACCAATAAACGCAACAAACTCCATCATCCACGCAATGCCCACATGCACAATAATACCTCCCCAAATACTTTTTGTCTCGTAAGCGATAACACCTAAAATATAGCCACCAAAAATAGAACTGATCGCTTCGCCTGCGGGCTTTCCAAAGTGAAGAAAGCAATAGGTTACGGCCATGGCCAGTACTGCTTTTCGCCCGAGTATGTTCATCATACCAATGACCATGAATCCGCGAAATAAAAATTCAACGTTTACAAAATCAGATCCGTAGGCTGCTTCATAAGTCAGAGCCGTTACCCACTCCGGAACATTCAGGTATTCGTGAGCCAATGTATGCTTATACATAGGATACTGATTCATGAAGCTAATATGAAACGAAGCGGCAACAATGATGGGCAACATAATCAACAACATGATGAAGTAAGGCTTTGTATCAAATTGGCGGGCACTCAGTCCGTAAACATGCTTCTCCTTCCGGTCATACAGAAAGTAATAGAGAAGCAGTGGCGTCATCACTGTAAAGAAGCTCATCAGGTTCAAGCTCACTTTATAAATCCAGAATTGAAGCTTCGGATTTGAAAATTCATTTATAGTGGTTCGTAGAAATGGAGCACTGCTATCAATGCTTAAAACGATCAACACTAAAATGCTCTTGATCCAAAAGCGTTTTGTTTTCCAAAAATCCCATTGTTTGGTAAAGGATGAATAGATCAGCAGCGTAAGGTAATAGCCGCCCGAAAACATAAGCAGATAATAAAAAGGTTTCCTGAAATCGGATTGCACATTGACTATGCTGTCCAAAAAATCAATTTTATAATTGATGTAAATAGCAATAGCAAGAAAAAGAAATACCGTTCCGTAAAGTAAGAAATGAAAGTCCTCACGAAGATGTTGAATCAGGTAATTCCAAACCTTTTTCATTTACAATGCTTATCTCGTAATGATTAATTTGGAATGCGATTAGGCTCCCGCCTCTGGCTTACTCTTCTTATTAAAAAATCCTTTGGCAATTTCAAAAAAGATGGGCAATACGGATATCAATACAATTCCAATAACAACTTTCTCAAAGTTATTCTTAACAATCGGTATGTCACCTAAAAAATATCCAGCTAAGGTAATTCCAACAACCCATAGCACTGCGCCTACCAGACTGTACACAATAAAGGTTCTGTATAACATGCTGCCCACACCGGCAACAAACGGAGCGAACGTTCTTACAATTGGAACAAAGCGAGCAAGGATGATGGTCTTTGGTCCATGTTTCTCATAGAACAGGTGCGTCTTATCAAGGTGTTCTTTTTTGACGAGGTTTCTACCAAATAGTTTTATCTCAAGTGCTTTATGTCCCAGGAATTTGCCAATAAAATAATTGGTGTTATCTCCGCTGAAGGTAGCAATCAGCAACAAAGGAATGAGCAAGGCTACATTAAGCGATCCCTGAGCCGCAATCATGCCGGCAGCAAAGAGTAGTGAATCACCAGGTAGAAAAGGCATCACCACCAATCCGGTCTCAACAAAGATGATGAGGAATAGAATGACATATATCAGGTTATCGTATTGAATAATAAAATCCTGAAGATGCTTATCAACGTGCAGAATAAAGTCAACTATTTCCATGCTATTAATTTGCTCGAAAATACAGATTTATGGGAGATAAATATCGAGAGGAATATTAACATCTTTCTATCACAGTGTTTTTAAATTGCTAGTAAGGTTATTCTTTCATCAAGGCCACACGCCACAAGCTTCACGCTGCAGGCTTGTAGCTTGAAGCCCGTAGCGTGAAGCCAAAGAAACTCATTCCACCTTAACCCCCAAATTATCGCCCAATAAGTTGAACTGTTTTATCCATTCTGCCGAGTGTCCATCATGCTCACGGTTTTGAATGGAGATTTCAAAGTACAGATTCTGAGTCATGTAAAGGTTTGGTGTGAGATTGAACTTACGAAGTAAAGGAAACAATCGGTTCAATCGTTCAAGACGTTTGGCAGTATCGCCCTCTGCTTTTATGCGCTTCAATTCTTTAAATACGCTCTCCCCCGTCAGCCTTTCTACCTTGCCCATATCGTCTATCTTCAAATCCCATTTTTCCAACTCATTCATGATGCGTTCTACCTGCCGGATGTTAATCTTCTCAGTTTGAAAACAACGAAGCAAATCAGCGTTGAGAATATAATCGAATGTTGTACGATAGGCATTTGGAATTGGGGCACTGTTATTTGCCAAGGCATTAACCAATGGATAGTCGCGGTTATAAATTCTTCTAAGAGACTCTTCCAGATCAGCCATGCTTTGCTGCGTGATCAGATTAAATACCTTTCTCTTCTCATCCTGGAAGAGTTGCCAGATGGTATATTTCTCCGGACCAAAATACGTTTGCATCAACCCGATAACATCACCGAGTCTTCCTTCATCAAAAGCGGTTGTCATGCGCACTTGCATGCTGGCGAAACGTTCGCTTTCCATATCAAGCGAAATATTACCGATGATGTTATGCTGACCCATGTAGATAACAGCAAACGCAAATTTCTTTTCGGAACGTGTTACATTCGAGCGAACTTTCGTTACACCTAAAACCAATTTTTGCTGGCCTGCTTCCTTGCGAACAAATACTTCATTCTGCGTGGTGTAATTAAAAACCGGAAAGGATTCTGGATCTTCTTCAAAAATAGAAGCTACAGCATAGTGCATACCTACCCGTTGCAAGTTTGTTTTTGAAGGCAATACATATTTCTGATAAACCTGATTTCCATTTTCCAACGCGGCAACGTTGCTCGGTGCAGATTCTAACCGTGTCATAAATTCTTCTTCCAGATTAGAATCACTTACCTGACTCACCAATTGCATGGCGCGACAGGCATATTGCATAATCTGTGTCGTTTCAATTCCGGATATTTCATCGAAGAACCATCCACAACTGGTGTACATTAACAAAGCATTACGCTGAACTTCCATCAAACGAAGAACATGATTCTGTTCCACGCTCTTCAAACAATGTTCGCTCAAAAATTTACGTATTGTATTGTCGTTACGATCTATAATTACATTGATGTATTCATCTCTTGCTTTCCAGGGGTCTCGCAAAAGGCCAACAGCTTGTTTCTCAAAAATGGTAATCAGCTCATCTCTCAACCAGTCAAGTGTTTCACGCAACGGAGCACGCCAGCGTTGATGCCAGGGGTTTCCACCGGAGTTGCATCCACAATTGCTTCTCCATCGCTCAATACCGTGCACACAACTCCACGAACTGCTCTCATGTATCTGCGCTTCATATTTTGCGGGAAACTTTGCCGTGAACTCTGCATAGTTGGTCAGATTAGAATGTTTGTGTCGTTCAATGTAATCCAAACAATACGCCAAGGCCATTTCACCATGCTTATGGTGATGACCGTAAGTTTCACCATCCGTAGCAATATGCACAAGTTGGGTTTCGTCCGATCGCTTGTCGAATTTATCCAGCAAATGATCGGCAAACTTTCGTCCGTCATTTAACAAACCATCAAAGGCTACGCCTTGTGCTATACTTCCATCATAGAAATAAAGTGTGATGCTCTTACCGGATGGTAAGTTGCAAACGTAGGGACGCTTGGTATCTACACTTTCTGTATTGACTGATGTCCACGCATCATCACCTACTTTTCGAATAGCCTTCGCCTGACGCGGAGCGAGAATCGTAAATTTGATATTGTGCTTTGCAAGCAGCTCAAGCGAGTCTGTATCCACTGCGGTTTCAGCAAGCCACATCCCTTCAGGCTTTCTGCTGAAGCGATGTTCGAAATCACGGATACCCCAAATGATCTGGGTTTCTTTATCGCGCTGATTTGCGAGCGGAAGAATAATATGATTATAAACCTGAGCAATGGCAGAGCCATGTCCATTGAAATACTTTACACTCTCGCGGTCTGCTTCGATGATGGCTCTATACGTATCCGGATCACTCGTCTCCAACCAAGACAACAAAGTAGGTCCGTAGTTGAAACTGATTCGTGAATAGTTGTTGATGATATTTTTAATAACACCTTTCTCATTCAGAATTCGTGACGCTGTATTGGGTGCGTAGCACTCTGCTGTAATACGTTCATTCCAATCGTGATACGGGTGCGCAGAATCCTGCACCTCGATTACTTCAAGCCATGCGTTCTCTCTGGGTGGCTGGTAGAAATGCCCATGTATGCATATATACTTTTCCAATTTTCTAAAAGTTAATCGTTATCCGTTAATGGTTAATGGTGCTAGTAACATTTTGTCCTAAACTCCTTTACATTTAATAAAACTCTAAACTTAAACCGCAAACTTAAAAATTTCTCCAATTAACCATTAACCATTAACTAAGAGCCTTGCGCATCCAAATCAAACTCATTTAACTCCTTTTCCAATTTCAAAATGGTGATTCCATGGGGCGGCAACGTTAGCGAAACCGAATAATCTTTTCCATGATATTTTACAGGTGAGGTCATCAGTAACCCGCCATTTAACAATCCACTTCCGGAATATTTAAGATCATCCGAATTAAAGACTTCTTTCCATTGTCCGCGATAAGGAACTCCGATCCGGTAATGCTGACGAACTTCCGGAGTGAAGTTACAAACCACGATAAGCAAATCTTCTTTTGTGTCTCCCTGGCGTTGGTACGCCATAATACTGTTCTCCTGATCGGAATAATCAATCCATGAAAAACCGCGTTGCTCAAACTGATATTTATATAAAGCTATTTGATCTTTATAAAATGCATTCAAATCGCGCACAAGATTTTGAACGCCTTTATGCAAACCATATTCCAGCAAATGCCAATCTAAACTGCGTTCGTGATTCCATTCGGCTGACTGACCAAACTCACCACCCATGAACAACAGTTTTGTTCCCGGATGAGTGAACATGTACGAATACATCAATCGAAGATTAGCAAACTTGCGCCATTCATCTCCCGGCATTCTTCCCAGCAGCGAACCTTTTCCGTGTACCACTTCATCATGCGAAAGTGGAAGCATGAAATTTTCAGTGAAGGCATACATTACACTGAAGGTAATTTCATTCTGGTGATACTTGCGGTGAACAGAATCATACTTGAAGTATTGAAGCGTATCGTGCATCCATCCCATCATCCATTTTTGTCCGAAGCCAAGTCCACCGAGATAGGTAGGCTTTGATACACCCGACCATGAGGTTGACTCTTCTGCGATGGTTATTGTGTCAGGAAATTGTCCATACACCACCTCGTTCATTTCTTTCAGGAACGAAACGGCTTCCAGATTTTCATTACCTCCATATTCATTGGGAATCCACTCTCCTTCCTTGCGGGAATAATCTAAGTAAAGCATGGAAGCAACAGCATCAACACGCAGACCATCAATGTGGTATTGATCGAGCCAGAATATTGCATTACTGATTAAGAACGAACGCACTTCATTGCGTCCGTAATTATAGATGTAACTTTTCCAATCCGGATGAAAACCCTTTCGGGGATCGGCATGCTCGTAGAGATTGGTTCCATCAAAATTAAAAAGACCGTGTGCATCGCCTGGAAAATGAGAAGGCACCCAATCGAGAATAACGCCAATACCCGCTTGATGAAAACAATCAATCAAATATTTAAAATCTTCAGGACTACCGTAGCGACTTGTTGGTGCGAAATATCCTGTGAGCTGATAACCCCACGATCCATAAAATGGATGTTCCATTAACGGAAGAAATTCAATATGCGTGAAGCCTAAGTCTTTTACATACTGAACTAATTCAATTGCCATTTCCGGATAGGTAAGCGAACGCGCACCTTCTTCGGCTTTTCTTCTCCATGATCCATAATGAACTTCGTACACAGAATACGGCTGAGGTTTACCAGCAGCCTTCTTTCTTTCGTTCAACCAGATTGAATCCTTCCAATCGTATTTCGGTTTCCAAACGATGGATGCAGTCTGTGGTGGCATCTCACAAAATGAAGCAAAGGGATCGGCCTTCTCTAAGTATTCGCCTGTGTTGGATTGAATGGCATATTTGTATGCTTCACCATGTTGTACATCAGCAAAGAAACCTTCCCATATTCCGGATTCATCCCACCGTGGATTGAGTTTGTGCTGCGCATTGTTCCAATGATTAAAATTTCCAATGACAGAAATCGTTTTTGCATTGGGTGCCCACACTGCGAAGTATGTTCCACGTTGCTCTTTTGTGTCAATGTAATGTGCACCCAGTTTTTCATAAAGCTTAAAGTGCTTACCTGATTTAAAAAGGTGAACATCAAAATCGGTCAGCAAGCTGAATGACTCTGCATTACCCTTCTCCAACTTCGTTGATTTTTTTGCCATAGTGTAGTTAATTATCAATGTGTCAACGGTCAATGTGCAAATTATGCGCACAAGGAATTTGCACATTTGCACATTGATCCATTTAAAATTATTTTTTCTTTTTCTCTTCCTTCTCCATAATGTATCGGCTGACATGATAATAGATTCCACGAAGCGGAATGCTTACCCAATCCGGACGACCATTCAATTCATATCCTAATTCATACACTGCCTTTTCAATCAGGAAGGTTCGAATCAATACATCATCCTCATGACTGAGTGTTGTGCCCATGCCGATGCGCTCCATGTATGCACCCAAATAGAAACGACCTACATAATGTTGCCACTGCTCGGCCCACGATTCCAGGAATTCAACATCACGATCTCGATAATTTTCATTCAGTAAAATTTTTCCGAAGGCTGCGTAGTGGAATGATCGCATCATACCGGCTACATCTTTCAGTGGATTCTTCTTTAATCTTCTTTCGCTAAACGAGAAGCCAGGCTCTCCCTCAAAGTCGATGATCACAAAATCTTTTCCGGTGAATAAAACCTGGCCGAGATGATAGTCACCATGAACACGCGTTTTTAATGCATTGATTTTGATCTGATACACTTCACTGAACGACTCGAGGATTGCATCCTCCATATCAAGCACTTTCTTCGCGAGTTCTTTTGTTTGTGGATCAAGCTTGGGCAAATGCGTTTGAAGCATGGCAAATCGATCCTTTAATAATTTCCTCAGGGATGAGTATACAGATCGTTGATAGTTGGCTGTATATTTCTCCGGAGCAAAAGCTGGGTTCGATGCATCGGATGCTAACGCCATGTGCATTTCTGCAGTGCGTTGACCAAGTCGTACCACACGCTCATAAAATCCTCTTCCGATAAATTCTTGAATGACTTCAGGAGCATCTTCAAATTTTATTGCGGGCTTATTCACCAGCTTCGGAAGCTTCAGCGTTTTTGCTTTGGTAATTACACGTTCGTAGAATCGTCCGATTGAATCAACCGACATGCCCCACGCCTCTCCTTGGTTCTCTACTTTCTCTTGCATCAAACCAAAAACAATAACATTATTTTCGTGATCGAGGTATTCTACACTGCCTGCATATTTTGGTGAATTCTGGAACGAAGTATTCTCAGAAAGGAATCGGACTATTTCCAAATCCGGGTTAATCTCTTTCTCAATCTTGCGATAGAATTTAAAGAAGTACTTGTCGTTGTAGATAATAGCGGTATTGCTCTGATCTGCCTTCAGAATTTTCGAGTCAACACCTTTCGATATGTCAATCTTCGTGAACATTGAAGCGTTGAAGGTAAGTACACCACCTTTATCATCTTTCAGCTTCAACTCATTCTCCATGCTGGTGAACAGAAAATCGCGAAAGGTTTTATCGTAGCTGCTGTCCATGATGAACCCGGCCTTACCTTGTATCTCACCACGACATACAACACTTTGTACGGTATATTCAACACGTTCCAATAAACTATCAGCAGGAACAAAGGTTAGAGGTAAGAAATAAAACTCCGGTAAACGCTGAACGTAATTCACTTCAATGATCGAAAGGAAATGCGTATCACGATCAACCTTCAATGGAATGGTAAGATGTAATCCAATCTTACTTACCACTTTTGCTTTACCTCCAAACCAACGACATTTTTTCATGAAGGGAAGTAATATCTTCCGCTCCAATACACGCACTTCATTATAATTATCAAAAAGTCGTTCCCATGAAATGTCAGTCTTCAACAATGGAAGTTCACCACTTGCTTCCGACTTATCTTTTTTCTCAATCGTGTCTACCTGAAACCAGAAGTATCCATACGGACCGATGGTGATGGCATAATCACCATCACCAACATTCATGAATTTATTCTGACTGAATACTTCTGTGATATCACAATCTTTATATTCTATCAAACTGAGTGTTGTCGCCTGAGAAAATTGAGAAAGGTTGGCTACTACAATTACACGCTGCTTTTCATGCGTTCTCGCGAAAGCCAATACTTTTGAATTGGAGCTTTCGATGATCTTCATCTCTCCTCTTCCGAAAATATTCAGACGCTTGCGCATACTGAGCACATGCTTCATCCACCACAATAGAGATGAAGGATTTTCTTCCTGTGTGGCTACGTTAACCGATTCGTGTCGGTAAATCGGATCAGTAATAATCGGAAGATATAAACGCTGTGGATTGGCTGTTGAAAATCCTGCATTCTGATTCATGTTCCACTGCATCGGGGTGCGTACACCAAAGCGATCACCGAGGTAAACGTTATCTCCCATTCCAATCTCATCACCATAATACATTACCGGTGTTCCCGGAAGAGAAATTAAAATGGTATACAGCAATTCAATTTTTCTGCGATCATTGTTCAGCAACGGTGCTAACCTTCTGCGAATACCTACATTGTACTTTAGATTTGAATCACTCGCATAAGCCTTAAAGAGATAATCTTTTTCTTCTTCCGTAACCATCTCCAATCCTAACTCATCATGGTTTCTTAAGAAGAGTGCCCACTGACTATTGAGTGGTGTTGCCGGAGTTTGTTCAATAATATCGGTAATCGGATAACTGTCTTCTGTACGCAACGCAAGAAATAATCGTGGCATCAGCGGATAATGGAAGTTCATGTGACACTCCTGTCCATCTCCAAAATACTCTGCGGCATCTTCCGGCCACAAGTTTGCTTCTGCTATAAGTATCCGATTTTTATAATGTTTATCAATATGACTGCGGAGTCGTTTTAAAAAAACGTGCGTTTGTGGAAGGTTCTCACAACTCGTTCCCTCTTCCTCAAATAAAAACGGAACGGATGGTAATCGAAAACCATCAACACCCATCTTCATCCAGAAGTCAACGATCTTGATCATCTCTAATTGAACTTCTGCATTATCAAAATTCAATTCGGGCTGATGGCGATAAAAGCGATGCCAGAAATACGCTTTCGCTTCCGGGTCCCACGACCAGTTCGTAGACTCCTCATCTGAAAACATTACCCGCGCTTCCTTGTACTTATCTTGTGTATCACTCCATACATAAAGATCGCGGTAACGAGAACCTGATTTTGCTTTTCGCGATCTTTTAAACCAGGCATGTTGATCCGATGTATGATTCAGAATAAGTTCTGTAATCACGTGCATATTCCTGCGGTGCGCTTCTTTCAAAAAGAGTTTGAAATCAGAAAGTGTTCCGTAATCCGGATGAACATCACAATGATCAGTAACATCAAAGCCATCATCTTTTAAAGGCGATGGGTAAAAAGGCAACAACCAAATGGTGTTGATACCGAGGTCTTCAAGGTAATCCAGTTTTTGGATCAATCCCTGGAAGTCGCCAATACCATCGCCATTACTATCGTAAAATGCGCGAACGGATAGTTCATAAAAGACGGCATCCTTAAACCAAAGCGGGTCATTACTTTTTGCAGGGGCGCTCATGTGTTACATATAAGATTCGTGTACTTCTAATTTAAATAAATGGAAAGGCATTTTGAATGGATCGAGTTCTACATAATTCCATTCCTGCATCCAGGTGTAGTGATCATCCGTAATCAAGTCGTGGACTTTCACATTGATGCGATCCGAAAGTTTCAATAGTTGCCTGGGTAATTGAACAAATCCTATTTGCTTTCCATTTGGATCGAGGTTCACCACCGTAAGAATGATATTTGACAAATCATCTGTCGCTTTTATATAGGCGATGAGGTTCGGATTTTCGATTGTCAGGAATTGAATGTTCCAGGTTGATTGCAATGCTTTGTGCGTTTTACGAGCATAGTTCAACATGGTAATAAGATCCGTCATGCGATTGGTCTTCTTCCAATCGAAACGTTTCACTTCATATTTTTCTGAGTCATGATATTCTTCTTTGCCCGGCATGGGCACGTTATCATAGAATTCATAAGGCGGTCCGTAAATTCCATAATTGGAAGACAGTGTCGCTGCTAATGCCATGCGAATGATAAAAATGTTTTCTCCCTGATGTTGAAGATGGAACGGAAGAATGTCTGGCGTATTCGGCCAGAAGTTTGGGCGGAAGAAATTCCGTGAAGGACCTTCTACCAATTCATTCATGTATTGTGTGATCTCTTGTTTGTTCACTCGCCAGGTGAAATAGGTATACGATTGTGTGTAACCAATCTTACCCAAAGAATCCATAATCTTCGGCCGCGTAAATGCTTCTGCTAAAAAGATAATATCATCATACTCTTTATTCACTTCAGCAATCGCCCACTCCCAGAAAGGTATTGGTTTTGTGTGGGGGTTATCAACACGGAAAATCGTTACACCATTATCAATCCAAAAGGTAATGACTGATTTTAATTCAGCCCACAATTCTTTCCATGATTCTGTTTCGAAATTGAATGGATATATGTCCTGATATTTCTTTGGCGGATTCTCTGCGTATTGAATCGTACCGTCCGGGCGCTGCTTGAACCACTCCGGATGTTCTGTTACATACGGATGATCAGGCGCACATTGAAATGCAAGATCCAATGCGATATCAATGTTTTGTTTTTTCGCTTCTTCAATTAACTTTTTGTAGTCATCAAGTGTACCTAATTCGGCATGCACTGATTTATGTCCTCCTTCATCACTACCGATTGCCCAGGGCGAACCCGGTTCTCCAGGAAGCGAACGTACATTATTATTTTTTCCTTTGCGATTTACTTTTCCAATCGGATGTATCGGTGGTAAGTACAATACATCAAAACCCATCGATGCCACACGTGGCAAAAGTTTGATGACATCTTTGAAATTTCCATGTTTCCCTTCGAGTGACGCGGAGCGCGGAAACAATTCATACCATGAGCTGAAGTTTGCTTTAGTATGCTCAACGCGGACTACAAATTCTTTCGGATAAGTCGTTTCAAATTCAATGAGCGGATGAGCATGTACCAACTCACCAAACTCAGGACTCAATACATATTCAATGGCTTTATTATAATCTCCTTCAAGTTTTTTCGCGTTGCTTTCAAGATTCAATCTTCTCAGAAATTGAGCGCCTTCCATCAACTCAACATGAACGTCAACATGAACAGCGGCTTTCTTTTTGAAACCATCATACCAAGTATCGAACTGATCGATCCATGCAGAAACGGTGAAATTATAATTTCCCTTTTCCGTTACAATGAATGATGCTCTCCATCCATCATTACACGTAGGCGTCATTTCAATTTGTTTCAATGACTCACCTTCCTTGCGCATGTGCATGCGCGCACGAATGTGATCGTGGCCATCACCAAAAATATCGGCCGATACATCTACCCGTTCGCCAACAGTTCGCTTGGCCGGATACAACCCACCATCCACCTGAGGTTGAACATTTTCAATAATGACACGCGCTTGTCCTTTGATCGAATTCATTGTCATTTGTTATTTCAATATTACTGTAGAATATGCAGGAAGCACCAACGCACCATCCTGTAGTTTTGCCGCTCCATTTGAATCGTAATCGATGGCATCAAATTTAGCGTTGCCTTCTGTAAGCTTTACGGTCACTTCAACATCCGATACATTGTTTAACACCAACACTTCTTCTTCTCCAGACTTCCGGATGAAGCTTACCACTTCGCTAATGTTCAAATTTGAATTTTCAATTTCTCCTTGTGTAAGTGCCTTGCTTCCATTGCGATAGTGAATCAACTTTTTGTAAAACTGATACATGGAATTGGCGTCATCCTTTTGCTTACTTAATGGTACAACCGTTGATGATGTGCTGAATTTTGAAGCTTCCCAAGTCGTCTGCATAGCGTCATTCTTATCAACATCCCAAATAAATGGTTCGCGGATAAATTCATCTGGCTTTGTGCCGAGCATGCCAATCTCTTCACCGTAATAAATGTATGGAGTGCCTGGCAGTGTCAATAAAATTCCTGATGCGATTCGCGCTTTCGATGGATTGCCACCTAACTCACTTAATATTCTGTTTTGATCGTGGTTGCGTAAGAAAGTAGCATCCAGATATTCGTTTGTTACCGTCTTATAAAAATCACTGATCTCTTTATACTTACTGATCAACCCAATGGTGTCTTTGCCGGTATTAACTACGTTCGTTATGGCATATCCCATATCAAAATTAAAAAGAGCAGGAAGTCCTTTTAAATAAGGAGCAACCACTTTTGCAGATGACCATACCTCACCTACGAGGTAGACATCCGGCTTGATCTTCTCCATTTCTTTTCTGAACTCAATCCAGAAAGCGTGATTGTCTTCTGCGCGATCATCGGGATAAATATGTTTGGCAGCATCCAAGCGAAAGCCATCAACATTCAAATCCTTGAGCCAGAACGTTCCAATGTCCGTAAATTCTGCACGCACTTTTGGGTTGTCAAAATTTAAATCAGGCATACCTCCCCAGAAGAAACCGTAATAATGTTCAGCAAGTGTATCGCCATTTACAGCATGCCATTGAGTAATATTATCCGAATCAAAGGAAGTAGTCTTCTTTGACATCTGCTGGCGAATGGAATCCTTCTTTGCCCAAACATAATAATCACGATACGGACTCTCCTTACCTTTTATGGCACTTTGAAACCATGGATGATCCGAGCCTGTGTGATTGAGAATTAAATCAACCACCACTTTGATGTTGCGCGAATGCGCTTCTTCTACAAACTTTTTAAACTCTTCAACTGTACCGTATTCAGGATTTACACTTTTATAATCGGTTACATCATATTTGTGATAGGTAGGCGAATTCATAATCGGCATCAGCCAAATACCATTTACACCCAAGTCTTGCAGATAATCTAATTTGGATGTAAGACCTTTAAAATCACCTTTACCATCGCCATTGCCATCAGCATACGAAAGCACAAAAACTTCGTACTTCACACCATACGGCCAGGCAACTGTTTCATTCTTCTGTTGGGGTTGACAGGCAGCAAATAAAAGAAGTAAGAGAAATAAGGAGGCGGAGTAAAATTGCTTCATGAAAATCTATTTGATTTTAAAAATGTATGAACTGTAGGGCTTCAATTTTAATTCGAAAGAGAAGTCGCTGGTAAAACCTACCTCCGCCTCCCTCCATAATAAATCTCTTGCGATGTAGTTATCCGAAGATTCAAGGCCGAGCTTCGTAACAACCTCTGCAGGGATTTTAACTTTCACCGTTTGATCTTCGGAATTGAAACTTCCAATGATCAATAGTTTTTCATCACCGGAGTAACGAATGTAGGCCGTTACCTTACCATTAAAATTATTAGCATCATTAGGGGTTGTGATATCAATGTATTCACCTTGCGTGATGGCAATATTCTTTTGAGCAAGATTTAATAAATCACTATAGAATTGTCGAAGTTGTTGCTGTTCCATACTTAACAATCCACCATCGAACTTTCCACCATTCATCCACTTCTGATGTTCGGGCACACCCCAATAATCAAAAATAGTGGTGCGACCATCGTCTACCTGAAATCCTTCCACGCCTAAGCCAGGCTCTCCTACTTCTTGTCCATAGTAAATCATAACAGCGCCCTGATCAACCGTTGCACTAATTACCATAGCGGGTGCAGCTTTCCATTGATCACCAGCAAAGAATCGCGAAGCGACACGTTGCTCATCATGATTTTCTAAAAAGTGAAGCATGTTATGATTAATGCCCGAAAGACTCTGTTGAATTTCATAAACATCATTGCCGTTCCGTTGTCCATTGAGCAACAAGCGAAGTGTATCATAAAGCTGAACTTTATCATAGAGGAAATCGAATTTACCTTTCTGTATGTAATTCCTGTACTCTGCCGGGTTGTAGATTTCCGCAATGAATATAATTTCAGGATTCACTTCTTTCACTTGTGGAATAGCCCATTGCCAAAATTCAACCGGCACCATCTCGGCCATGTCACATCGAAAGCCATCTACCTTTTTATTGGCCCAATAGACTAATATATCTTTCATCTTTACCCACGTATCAGGCACTGGCTCAAAATAGGTTTTTCGGTTTTCCTGAATATCAACACCGTAGTTGAGCTTTACTGTTTCAAACCATTCGTTTATTCCGGGACTTGCCGTAAACTGATCATTGCCCGTAACTTTTGCAGGTGTCTCTTCAAACTTTCCGTCTATTGAAGTGGCTGTTCCACTGGGTGTGTTGGCGCGAGCAGGTGCTTTAAAGGATTGACCGGGCAAGTAATAGAAATTGTTGTTCGCTTTAAATGAAACGGTCTTGTCATCATCCTGGCCCAAATCTTTTACACCTTCTGGTTTGGCATCTGATTTATATGCGCGCGCCACATGGTTGGGAACAAAATCGATAATCACTTTTAAGCCTTGCATGTGGGTTCTGCCAACAAGACTTTCAAACTCCTGCATTCGGTTCTTCACGTCAACTGCCAGGTCGGGATTGACATCATAATAGTCCTTAATGGCGTAGGGGGAACCTGCTTTACCCTTCACAACATCGGCATCATCCAACGGAATTCCGAAGCGGGTGTAATCCGTGAGCAATGCATGTTCAATAACTCCAGTGTACCAAACATGGGTTACGCCCAAATCTTTAATGGATTTTAGTGCTGCTTCATTGATATCATTGAATTTACCGACTCCATTTTCTTCTATCGTTCCGAAGGTTTTGTTTGTACTGGTTCTGTTTCCAAACAAGCGGGTCATCAATTGATAAACCACCATCTTTCCGGACGATTTTTCCATGGTTGTTACGGGTGGGATTTTCTCTTTCTGTTTAGCGCAGTTGGTCAAAAGACAAACAACTGCCAGGCTCAAGGCAAGTTTCTTCATACGGGCATAAGATAAACCAGAAAAAACAGTTTTCTATGTTATTTCTTACAAAATCGATTGCGGGAAGGAGAGGAAATTTTGTCTAATGGTAGTTTAGAAGCATAAATACGAAAGCATTTTACCTAACTGTTGGCTACTTGAAAAACTAAGGTCTTCAATTTCGTCTCTTAAATTGATTGGGGTGTAGTTCAAATTCAGCTCTGACGGTATCACTAAAATCACCTTCCATATTAATTGTATCCAATTGCTCACGGTAATAATAGTCTGATACGGTGTCCACACTTATAAAGAAGAATATTCGAGTTTTACGGTTGGGCATCACTCGAAAGAAAATCGTAGTGTCTTTATTTGCTCCATACAATTCATAAAAAGAGAAATAATCCGTACCAACTCTCAATGGAGGGCGAGTATTCTCTACAATCTTAATTTTTGCTTCTAGAATGCTCAGCTCCGCTAATTCAACATTAATAATATTCTTAGTTCCGATGTCCTTAATAACAAAAGGATATCCGCTATAGGTCCACCAATTAACATCTGGCCATTTAATTGAGAGTTGATATTGAACACCCTCACCTGTTGTGACAAAGGAGATATCAAAATTTCCATTCTGGTCTGTACGCGTTGAATCGATGTATCTGGAAAATGTAAGCCCCAGTACAGGATCATCGATATATTCTGCTATGTATACTGTTAAATTTGTTATGGGTAAGTTTCTATTATTATCATAACATCGACCGGTAACATTTGAAAATAACCCCTCCGGGATAATATCCCAATGAATACGTCCACCACCAGGGCCATATGCATTACCTAAGACTTCAAAAAAATCATTAATTCCACACGATGAACAAAATAGTAAAGACACCAATTGCAACGTGGCAATGAACTGAATAATGGTTTTCTTTTTCATTTCGATAGAGCTAACATATTAAACTTTAACATACAAAAGTGATTTAAATTCATCGACTTGATTCAGCCATCGGATTTATTCCTCTACAATCAGACGTTCAGTTTAGTGTCTTGAATTTTTTGCCATTTAATTCAAGCTCTATTCTTATAGTATCACTAAAATCACCTTCTATATTGACCGTATCCACTAGTCCGCGATCAAAATAATTTAAATGTGTATCTGAGTTTGTATAAAAGTATATTAGATTCATTCTACCTGGCATAAGGCGATAAAAAACAATAGAGTCTCCATATACTCTACTCATATAATTGTCATAGTTTGACCGAGTCATTAAGGGCTGCTGATATGGATTTTGCACAACGGTGATTTTTGCCTCCAAAATACTAAGCTTGTTCGAACTGGAATTCAAAACATTACGACCTCCTATATTTTCTATTACCTGTTGGTTATACGGATAATACCAGTTCGGACCCACTGGCACAACCAAGAGCTGGTATTGAACACCAGCTCCTGTCGTTGTAAAGGGCAATTCAAATTTTCCGTTTTGATCCGTTTGTGTTGAATCGATATATCTAGAAAAAGTAAGATCGTATGTAGGATCATCAATATATTCCTCAATAAAAACTTTCGCATTTACGATTGGAGTATTTCGGTTATCATCATAAAACTGACCGGAAACATTTGTTACTAAACCTTTGGGGATCCTCTCCCACTCTTTATCCACCCCAGCCCCACCACCAAAAAATGCAGGAATAATATCAAGTACCTCACAAGATGTGAAAAATAGCAAAGACAACAATTGCAACGTTACGATGAACCGAATGATAGATTTCTTTTCCATATAAATGAAGCTAACCGACTAAAGGTCAATATACAAAAGTGATTTGAATTCATCGACTTGATGTTCACAGAAAGTAATGATTATATATTCCACCAATAGGTTAGCTTCAACACCAGCGATCGATTCTTCACGCCCATGTTTTCCGGAAGGTAATTATCCGTGTACACAATAAACAAATCGGAAGCTGGTCTGTAACGCCATTGCAAGCGCGTGTTCAGGTTGATGTTTTTTCGTTGCTCATTATATTGAGCAAATGCTGTAAAGAATAATTTATTCGTCATCGTAACGTCCAGGCGTGGGCCGACCAGCCAAAATGTAGTTTTACCCCATGGCTCAGGCAAACGTAATTCGTTGTAGCTTGTGCTTACAGCAATACTCATGTAGGGCTGAATTCTATAGCCAACGTCATTGGTTATATTCAAACGTGAACCGTCAGCATAGTACCCTCCATAGATCATGGAGAATCCAAAGGTAAGTAATCGTTGGGGTTTGGATATGTATGTCCAACCCACAGTATTCCATTTATGAATTGAACTGGTAGCTAAAGTATCCTTTCCGGAATTTGTAGGATCGAATGGCCGGAGAAGTTGAACATAGTTGTTGGAAGCAAACGCTGAAAAGGTGCTGAAATTTCGAAAGGTAATTCCATAGTTCAGAATGTTTTCATTATCGGTACGTTTAAACGACTCATTTAAAAAATAGCTTGAACTGATGGTCGGGCCATGACTCAAAACAATGGATGCTTTTGGAAAAAATAAACGAGCCATCGAAGGAAATATTCTGATGTATCCCTTACGTGGTACATAGCCCACTTCAGCATTATAGTTTTTGCCAATGAATTCATGTTGCCAAGCAATGATCCACTTCCGGGTAGTGAATTGAAGATTAGCTGCATGTGTGAAGTCATCTCCTTTTAGATCCGGACTAAAGGATTTCAAAAAAGTAGCCTTACCGGTCCAGCGATTGTTGGAAGATGCAAGATTATATTCCAACCCAAAATTTCTATTGTACTGAGAATAAGAAGGTATCGTGTCCGTGGTTGGGGTTGTATAATTCAATGATTGTTTATTGATATACATTAAGCCAACCGTAGAGCGCGCAAATACCCTTCGTTGAAGAGCGACTACCGCAAAGTTCTGTGCAGGCAGATAATTTGATTTTACATCATCCGTCTGCATATCCATTATTCCAATGCGCCAATTCTTATTAATCTTGCCACTAAAGCGAGCACCGAAATTTATCGGAACATCAAGTCCAATGCGCCTGGAAAAAAAAGGGCGAATGGTGGCGTACCCGAAGTTTGCAAACAGATCGCCATTCTCTAAAAAGAACTGGCGCCTCTCCGGAAAAAATAATTCGTAGCGATCTAAATTCGTTACTTGTCTGTCAACATCAACTTGCGAAAAATCAGGATTGACCGTCAGATCTAAATTCAAAGATGAGGTAATGGCAATTTTTGCATCCCCCCCTATTTCTGTGCGATATTCCGTTGGAGTCTTGTTTTCATAATCGCGCGATCCGCCACCTAATACAAATGGAATGAGTGAAATATTCGGTCCTGCTTGTGGTGGTGGTTCATCCCACACCAATGTACCCGAATACGCCAGCGATGCCGTTGGAAATTGTCTGGGTACCGGAGCCCAGCTTGATTTTTCAGGTCCTTTTAAATCATTGCGACTAAAATTAATTCCCCATTCCGTAATACCTTTTTTATAGCGGATGGTTTTGAACGGAATCGCCATTTCGAAAACCCAGCGATCAGCGTAGTTCTTTACTTCTGATGTCCATTTGTTATCCCAACTCAAATCCACTTTTCCTCCATCGTACATAATACCATCCCACTGAGCGCCTGCGGCATTTGCACCAAATGAAAATCCGTTGGTCTGATCATCGAATGTATCCATGAACAAAAGGAAATTGTCATTCTTACCAAAGTTGAAATCTCTTCGCAGCGATTCCACCATATACGGACCAGGCTTTCCGTTATAGCAAATTGCAATAAGATAAAGATTTTCATCGTCATGTGTCATCCGCACTTCCGTCAGCACATTAGCTTTAGCGGTATCCATCGGCAACACCATATCAAAATCGCGGGCAACTTCTGTTTCGAGCCATGCGGGTTCATCCATAATACCATCGATCCGTATAGGTGATGAAGCGTGACGAAGGTGTAATTGATACGATCCATTTTTCTTCTGAGCCGAAAGTGAAATCGTAAGGAAGCTCAAAAGAAAGGTAAAAAGGAAAATTCTCAAGGCAGGATTGAATTAAGAATCGAAATTAGAAATACACAGAGCGGATGCAAAGCGATCATGGAAAACATTTTGATTAATTCTATCAGTGGTAAGCAACCTATGGAGTGTTAGTCTTATTTTGCATCACTTCTAATTTGTAGTGTCGTCATCACCGGAAGGTGATCGGATGGATAATACTTTCCATCATTGTCCTGAATTACGTTGTAGTTCGAAGAAATCCAGTGCGAAGTATGGAATACATAATCAATAGCTTTACACTTCATATCGTTCACTTTAAAACCACAGAAGGTTCCTGGTGATACTCCTGATGCAACATCTGTAAATGTGATTCCATCTGGGTTCATAATCGTAGAATAAGGAGGATCTTCTCGTAAGCAGTTAAAATCTCCAGTGAGGATAACCGGCAAGTTCTTACCCAACACTACTGCTTTTTGTCTCAATAACATCGCACTATTCTTTCGCGCTTCTTTTCCTATGTGATCGAAGTGCGTGTTCATCATTAAAAATTCAGTATTCGTTTTCTGGTCTTTTAATATTCCCCAGGAAGCCACGCGTGTAATGGCTGCATCCCAATCTTTACTGCCGGGTACGTCAGGTGTTTTCGAAAGCCAGAATGTATTCTGTTGAATAACTTTAAAGCGCTTCATTTTATAAAGGATAGCAGAATACTCTCCTTTCGTTTTACCATCATCACGACCTACACCGATGTAATCATATTCCGGAAGATTTTTTACTAAATCCATAAGCTGATGGTGGATGGCTTCCTGTACGCCAAGGATATCAGGATCATACTTTTTAATTAGTGCAAAGACTTTGTGCGTGCGATTAGGCCATTGGTTTACACTATCAATGGCAATGTCCAGACGAATGTTGTAGGTCATCACCTTGATCGACTGTGCCCCTAGGCAAAATGAGTATCCAATCATAAAAAACAACAAACACCCTGCGGGTATTCGTAGGAGTAGTTTTGGTTTCATATATTTACTTATTGTTATTTTATAGAGTGTGCTTTAATCAAAAGTACTATTTATCTACTTCATTAAGGCGATGTATTGTAGTTTACGTTAAATTTATAACCCTTAGCTATTACGGTTGACACCCAACATTTTAAATTTAAAATCAAATTTTCTAAATTGTCACCAAACCAAAAATCAACACTATGACAACCAAACATTTTCTATTCTGTTTTCTGCTATTCATTCAACTCGCTGCCTTCGGGCAAGTAAAGCTATCCAAAGATTTTTTGGTTTCCGTTGGAAAACCCTATAAGGTAGTAGACGCAAAAAGTAAAGAGTATTTTTCGGATGGTAAAGGTTTTACCGTATCCGTAAAAACAGATGGAGAAGTGGTTACTCTTCAACGCTATGAGATTGCTAATATGAAGGAGGTTAACCGAAAGGAATACGAAGATTTTCCGGATGCCATGAAACTCCAAAAGGTATTGAAGATGGGCGATCGGTTATTTTATATATTCTCCTCATTCAATAAAAAAGAAAAGAAAGAAGACATCTACTCTCGGGAAGTAAACATGGCTGATGCTACTTTTCAACCTGCAAAATTGCTTTTTTCTACTGCTTCAGAAGTTGCAGTA
The DNA here is from genome assembly GCA_031412655.1 of Chryseolinea sp. GTDB lineage: Bacteria > Bacteroidota > Bacteroidia > Cytophagales > Cyclobacteriaceae > Chryseolinea. The sequence goes on along the minus strand of JANODK010000224.1, from coordinate 30,873 downwards.
AGTTCGTATGGAGAAATCGCAAGCATGAGCTGGGTACCTATGGGAATGCCTATTCGTTTTGAAGTCTACAAATCATTCGACAACTCTAAGCTCCTTATTCGGTACCGACTTAAGCCGGAAGAACGCGATGACTCAAAAAATTATGATGTTATAGGCTTTTATGTTTTCGATGCTAAACTGGATAAACTATGGGGCGGTGAGGTGAAGATGCCATACACTGAAAAAGTAATGAACAATCTAGCATATGGTGTTACGAAAGATGGCAATGCTTTTATGCTTGCCTACATTAACAGCTCCAAACGAATTGAATTGCTGAACATCACCAAAGACCTGAAAGTGAAACCCAATAAACTGGACGTTAACGGTGAGTTAATGTTTCAGGAACTTAAACTGCGTGAAACAGTTGATGGCAATCTCGCCTGCATCGGTTATTATGCAAATGGAATCGATTATAAATTCAGCTTTGGCGGTGGAAATCTTAGCTTCAACACCAATGGTATCCTGGTTTTTAAAATAGATCAGAATGGGAAACTTTTGGAGAACTACAATTTCGAATTTCCAATTGATTTGATTAATCAATATGAATCAAAAAGAGATATTGGTAAGAACGAAAAACGCGAAGACAAAGGAAAAGCAGGTATCCGCGATTTGAAATTGATAGACCTTTCTCTAAATGATGACGGTACCGTTATTGTTGTTGGTGAACAGCAATATATCGTTTCCAGTGGCGGAATGATGGGTGTTGGAATGGGTACAAGTCAGAAGAATACCTTCTATTATGGCGATGTAATTGCAACCAAATTTGACAAAGGCGGAAAGTTGATCTGGATGAAGAAACTACCAAAGACACAACTGGGATATACTGGTAAAGGTGGTATGAGTATTAAATACATGAAAGGAAAAACCTCTAGTTATGTCTTGTATCTGGACAATGTAAAAAATACCAACATCAGCATGGATGAAGTTCCGAAAGAACACGTAGATCAAAGAGGCGGATATTTAACAGCCTATAAACTTGATGATGCTACAGGAGCTATTGAGAAGCACTCGATCTTTGACATCACAGACATAAAGGGAACTGAAGCGTATCAATTCAGAACCTCCCGTATATTTGATGCCTTCGATAAAGTTTTCATGCTGGAAGTTTATATCAAAGGAAAAGAAGATACCATGATCATGATGGAGTTGACTAAATAACATCGTCATTTTTACAACAGGTTTTTCAGACAACCCATTCAGAGATATCGAAAATGTAAGGATTCAAATAAATTTACTCTGCCTATCTTTAAAAGGGAATGCTGAATGGCATTCCCTTTTCTGTTCTTACCTGTTTTATAAAAGTGAAACAAAGAATTACTTAAGACCAATTCCTACCATAAAAAAGAATCAAATACAGTTTCTATACTTTGTCGCAATTGACCCTTTAAAAAGTCGCTTTTCGCCAGCTTAAAGTTAAATTCATTCTCATACGTTTGTAGTGTAAACCTTTCGAAAACACATAAAGCGAAAATATCATGGATACAAAAACAAAAACAGTAATCACCGTGGAGGCAACAGTAAAGGCATCTGTAGAAAAAGTCTGGGAATTCTGGTCGGATCCAAAACACATTGTACAATGGAACAATGCATCAGACGACTGGCATACACCTTATGCAGAGAATGATTTACGTACGGGTGGAAAATTCAAGTCAACGATGGCTGCCCGGGATGGAAGCATGAGCTTTGATTTTGAAGGAGTCTATACCAACGTTGAACAACACAAAGTGATTGAATATGTCCTGGCAGATGATCGCAGGATAAAGGTTATGTTCTCAGGGAATGGCAATGAGACTAAAGTAGCTGAATCATTTGATGCTGAAACCGAAAACTCAGTCGATTTACAACGCGGTGGCTGGCAAGCTATTCTTAACAACTTTAAAAAATATACAGAAGAAAATTAGCAATCTGGTTTTATAAATAATAGGATCAGCTATAAATAGCTGATCCTATTATTTATTTAATGACATATACCTGGCTAAGGTCTCTGAAATGAATACATCCAACTAAAGAGCGCTTGATTGAATGGATTGTAAATCGGGTTAGCTGTACCAATTCCAGAACCGCTATACGTTCGTGACCATACATCATGCCCGGCATTTATGAATGTCGATATCTTTGCTTTGTAGCGGGGAGCTGGTATCTGCGTATTGTATTTTGAAGTAAAACTTTTCGTAGTGTTAAAATTAGTAACATCACTTTCACCTACAAAAGACCATACCGGAGTTTCGTTACATCTCAAAAAACCACTTTGAGCACCATATGCTGCGACTGGAGCGGCCGCGGCAATATAGCTTGTAGCATCATCTTGCTTTGTTAAATAATCATATACTCCATTCCCTCCGTGACTTAAACCAGTAAGGTAAATGCGCCTCGGGTCAACACGAAAATGACGTATCATATACTCAATGAACGTTTTTAAATGTATTGGATCTCCACCACCCCAGTTGTTCTTGTTTCCTATTGTTCCGAAAAATTGAGGAGATACAACCAGCATCGGATTCGTAGGTTTCCACTGACCATCCTTAATCATTCTCGGAATACCTGTGTTTAATACTCTATTCAATATAGAGAGAGAATTTGTTCCATCACCTCGCTCTCCCTTGCCATGCAAAAATATTAATAAAGGATATTTAAGCGTATTAAGTGAGTATCCATAGGGGCGATAAAGATAAAAACCATACTGAGCTGCGGTTGATCCTACAACATAAGGTGTATGTGAGCCACCGATATCAATCGGAAACCCATTTATAGTCGTTGCTAAAGTGGTTACTGGTACCGTAGTGGTACTTACGGAAGTTACATCAGGAGAAATAATTTCTTCCGTACATGATGCGCATAGAAGTATTGCTAACACTGACAATACGTGTTTTACTTTTAGTATTTTCATAATTGTTGTTCAAAGTTTTTTGTAAAAAAAATAGATCACTAAAAATTTAAGTCTTTGGGCTCCACTCCAAAATTCTCACACAAAGAGAATTCATCTTGATAAAAATGACAAACATCATTCGGTGAACGAACGATATGAACTGCTTAAGACATGCATACAGACATAAGGAAAAATAAAATCATTCCAACAAAAATAGTGGGTATAAAAGTCCTCATCACTTCCAACGTTTGCAATTTGTTGTAGAAATTATTCACAATAAAAGCCGATTTACTACTGTTCAATTCGTCTTGACATTTTTTTAAGCGGTAGGTAAAATTCTCTACACTACTGTTATCTTTCATTACTTAAACAAATGACTATGAGAAAGATATTTCTTCTGCTAGTAGTATCACTTCCAATTGTTGTCAGCGCTCAACAGACACAGAAACCAGTGCTTCATGGAAAAAACTGGATGGCCATTACAGGCAAACCATTAGCAGCAACTTCTGGCGCGATTATCTTTCAGAGAGGCGGAAATGCTGTTGATGCTGCTTGCGCAATGCTGGCGAGCACGTGTACGATGTGGGATGTATTGAGTTGGGGAGGTGAGACGCAAGCGTTGATTTACAATCCTAAAACCGGAAAAGTCATTGGCATTAATGCGCTTGGTGTTGCACCTACTGGAGCGACTGCTGAGTTCTTCAAAAGCAAGGGTATGAACTTTCCTCCTGAGTATGGACCTCTCTCAGCCGTAACGCCTGGTACCCCGGGAGGACTTTGTACTATGCTCGCAGAATTTGGTACAATGAGTCTGAAAGATGTATTAGCTCCGGCCATGCAGCTTGCTGAAGGTTATCCAATGGATCTAACCGGCAACTCAATGGAAAATCAAAAAGAGCGAATTAAACAATGGCCTTATTCAACAGCAGTTTTTCTTCCTCACTTAGGCGAGAAGCGTGAAGCTCCATCAGAAGGTGAGATCTTTAAACAAGCTGATCTCTTAGAGACATTGAGAAAAATGGTGGAAGCAGAGCAACAAGCGTTGAAGAAGGGCAAGAATAGAAAGGATGCAATCTATGCTGCCTTCGATCGATTTTATAAAGGTGACATTGCCACTGAATTTGTCAGAGGTTGTCAGGAACAAGGTGGCTTGATTACGAAACAAGATTTAGCAACCTGGAATGTAAAAATTGAAGAGCCGCTAAAAGTAAATTACAAAGGCATTGATGTCTACAAACTTTCTCAGTGGACACAAGGTCCGATGCTTTTGCAATCTTTGAACATGCTCGAGAACTTCGACCTCAAAGGCATGGGATATAACTCATCAAAATACATTCACACATTATATCAGGTAATGAACATGACTTTTGCTGATCGTGATTTTTATTATGGTGATCCTTACTATGCACCGGAAGAACCCATCAAGGGATTGTTATCAAAAGAATACGCAAAGGAAAGAGTGAAGTCGATGAACATGGAACGGAATGATCCGAAGGTTGCTCCGGGTGATCCATATCCATACGAAGGAAAAATAAATCCTTACCATGATCTTATTAAACAATGGAACCAGGCTTCGAATGCCACACCCGTCTCTCCTATCAATGAAAATTATTTAGATCAGGTCTGGCGGGGTACTACTTCTGTTGAGGCTGCAGATAAAGAAGGCTGGGTTGTATCCATTACCCCAAGTGGTGGATGGATACCTTCTTGCATTGCCGGGAAGACCGGAGTGGGAATGAGCCAGCGCATGCAAAGTTTTGTTACCGATCCGAAGTTAAATCCTTTCAATGATGTAGAGCCAGGAAAGCGACCCCGTGTAACGCTCACTCCTACATTAGCAATGAAAGATGGTAAACCCTTTTTATCCTTTGCTGTACAGGGTGGTGATACGCAAGATCAAAACTTATTGCAGTTCTTTTTGAATATAGTTGAATTCGGAATGAATGTTCAGGAAGCATCTGAAGCTGCCAACATCAATACCTATCAATATTGGTTATCACTCGGTGGTGAAGATCGAAAACCCAAACCTGGTTATATTCTTCTTAATGAGAGCACTCCTTCATGGATACGGAAAGAGTTAATTCAGATGGGATATAAACTTACGTTTGATGATCGTACATCGGGACCAATCAATGCCATCTATTTTGATTGGAAGCACGGAAGCTTCTGGGGTGGTTCGAGTAATCATGGTGAGGATTATGGGATTGGGTGGTAGGTTCAGTTATAAGTTAATGGCTAAAAGTTAATTGTAAAAACAGCATACAAATAGAAATGCCTGACCACTTTGTGATCAGGCATTTCTATTTGTATTGAGACTCATGTCCAAGTTAAAGTGTTTGTCAATCTTCAACAGTTTAGTTTCCCTGTTAACCATTAACTTTTAACCAGTAACATTTCCTAAGTCGCCCAGGTCTTTCCATTACCTGCTTCCTTCAATGGAATGCATCCTTTGTATGATCCAGGAACGGCAACATATTGTAATACTTGTGTAGCACCGGATTCAGAGGTGAAGAATCCAAGCATCGTAAGTTCTTTCAACTTCAAGATGAATGGTCTCTTTTCCGCTTTAGCGTTCACAGCGTCATCGTGTGTCTTCTTTACGAACTCGGTTTGCTTCTCTGCACTTAGTTCAATGAATGCATCACCATGTGCCTTCTTCGCCTCTTCATCAAAAGCCGTAAGGTCACTGATGAAACTATCCTGATCTTCCTTTGTAAAACAGTCTTTCAGCATCAAATCGATAAAGCCCGGAACACCGGCATCTTTGGCTCCCGGTGTGTCAGTTTTAGGAATGATGATTTCTGCCACTTGCGAAACCAATATACCCTGATTCTCTGTTAAGAAAACGGGTTTCCAATCGATTGTTGGTTTTGCGGCACAACCTTTCAGAACGCCCATCATGGCAGGGATGGAAACGGCACCTCCCATAATCCAAGCTGTGCGTTTTAGTGCTTCTCTACGATCCATATTTCTTTAGTTTAAAATGTTCAAAGTTCAAGGTTCAATGTTCCAGGTTTCAGGCTCAACAACTTTGAACCTGGAACCTCGAACTTGAAACTTATAAGTTATTTTTTTTCAATTCGCTTACAGCATAATCCACTGCACGAGCGGTGAACGCCATATAACCCAGCGATGGATTGTGGCACGCGGCTGAAGTCATGAATGAACCATCTGTAACAAATACATTCTTACAAGCATGTACCTGATTCCATTTGTTCAACACTGATGTTTTTGGGTCCTTACCCATGCGCGCTGTTCCCATCTCATGGATACCCAAGCCCACTCCGGTTTCTCTATCAAATTTGTTTACATTCTTAAAGCCCGCAGCCTCCAACATTTCGGCAGCATCGTTGGCCATGTCTTTGCGCATCTTCAATTCGTTGTCGCGAAGAATGGCATCGAATGTCAAAGTAGGTAGACCAAATTTATCTTTCTTCTCTTTGTTGATTACCACAAAGTTTTCATGGTACGGAAGTATCTCTCCGAAACCACCCATACCGATAGTCCATTTACCTGGTGTAGATACAGCAGATTTCAGATCAGCACCAAGACTTAATTCAGAAACTAAGCTCGACCATCCCTGACGGCTTGCTCCGCCTTGATATCCAAAACCACGTAGGTAATCACTCTTCTGTTTTCCAATATTTCGGTAGCGCGGAATGTAAAATCCATTCGCTCTTCTTCCAGCATAATACATATCTTCATAACCATCTACTGAAGCACCCGCTCCAACACTGAGGTGATGATCCATAATGTTATGACCCAGCTCACCGCTATCATTTCCGAAACCATTCGGGAAACGTTTTGAGATGGAGTTCAACATAATGAACGTTGAACCAAAGGTTGAGGCACAAAGGAAAATTACCTTAGCAAAATACTCTACCTGCTCTCCCGTCTCAGCATCAAGAACTTTAACGCCTGTGGCCTTTCCCAATTTTTCATCATAGATCAATTCATGTACAATCGAGTTTGGTCTCAATGTCATGTTACCGGTCTTCTCAGCAGCAGGAAGTGTAGAGGAGTTGCTACTGAAGTATCCACCATACGGACATCCGCGTGAGCAAAGGTTTCTGTATTGACATGTGCCGCGTTGCGGACTATGTGGAAGTGGCGCGGTTGCATGCGCTACTCTTCCGATCGTTACTAATCGATCTTGTTTTTCTTTAACCGACTTTTTGAAATCCAATTCAACACAATTCAATTCCATTGGAGGAAGGAATTTTCCATCCGGAAGTTGAGGTATGTTCTCAGCTTGACCACTTACACCGATAAAAGATTCAACATAATCATACCATGGAGAAATATCTTTATAACGCACTGGCCAATCCACTGCAATACCGTCTTTTGCATTCGCTTCAAAATCCATATCACTTAAGCGATAGCTCTGGCGACCCCACATGATGGATCGTCCTCCAACGTGGTAGCCACGCATCCAATCGAAGCGCTTCACTTCTGTGTAGGGATTATCCAAATCGTTAACGAACCAATGCTTTGTGTCTTGACGAACCGTGTAACCCGTTCTGTTCTGAACTTTCTGCTGTTTTAAGTCTTCCTGTGTTGGGCGGCCAGCGTTTGGAAGCTGCCATGGATCTTTCGTTGCCGTTGGGTAGTCTGGGTGTTTCACCATCCGCCCGCGTTCCAGTACCAAAGTTTTTAATCCCTTTTCGGTAAGTTCTTTGGCAGCCCATCCACCACTAATACCCGTACCGACTACGATGGCATCGTACGTGTTTTTCTTTTCAGCGTCTACGTTGAGGTTCATGTCGAAATTTAATTTGCTTAAAATTAGAATATAGATCTGACTTTAACAGCAAATTACACGAATGGTTGTAGAAAGTTTCTTAGAGCAGAGATTTTTTATAGAATATAGAAGTTAGAATTTAGAATTTAGAATCGTTCTGGAAAAAGTTAATCGTTAATTATGGGCGAGGAAATTGGGTGCGAAGGCTAACAAAATGTGATTTAGAAAATGAAACTTAAAAAGGTTCGCAACAAACAGAGCTTCAAATAATGAACTGAACTTAAAACTTTAAGCCCATTAACAATTAACCTTTAACTGATAACTTTGAATTTATAAACTCCGAACTTCGAACCTGAAACTTTGAACCGAAATAAATGGCCGAAATTCTCCCCATCCGCCCCTGGCGATATAATACTGAACTCTCCAAAAACATCGATGCCCTAGCCTCTCCCCTTTTTGATGTGGTGTCAGACAAACAACGCAAAGCACTCTATCAAAATCCGTTCAACAGTATTCATCTTTCAGTACCCGAACCACCTGATGCGGCCAATCGCGCAGCTGAACTTTTAAAATCCTGGAAACAGAATAAGGTGCTTCTCCAGGATCGATTACATGGCATTTATGTCTACTATCAATACTTTACGCTTGCAGGTTCGGCACATGAATACTGCCGCAAGGGCTTTATCTGTCACATAAAAGCATACGATTGGAGTGATGGAATTATTCTTCGTCATGAAAATACAATACCTAAATCCGTAAATGATCGGATTGAGATATTGGCGAAAACAGAATTGCATACTAACGCCACACATGGTTTGTACACAGATCCAGATTTCGAATTGGAAAAGTACATGGATGAGGCCATTCAGAATCCGATTTATGAAACCGAAGATTATCAGGGCGTTCGCGATGTACTGGCGGTGATTCAGGATGTGACTGTAATTCACAAGTTCATCAAGTCGATTGAAAAGAAAACCATTATTCTGGCCGATGGTCATCACCGCTTTGAAGGATCGCAAGTTTATCGCAAGCAACAGCGAGCGTTAAATCCTGACCACACAGGAAAGGAAGGATACAATTATCACTTAATGTATCTCACCAACACCGAAGCAGACGATTTGAGAATTTTACCTACTCATCGATTGATAAAAGATCTTCCGGATTTTAATGAAGAGCTTATCTTAAAAAATTTAGAAGAAGACTTTATCATCAAACCTGTTGACTGTGCCGATACCTTAAATGAAATTATTGCCGGTAAGAAATGGGCCTTCGGAATTATGTTTAAAGACAGTGCTTATAAAGTGCGACTTAAACCCGAATCGTTCAACAAAATGAAGTGGCCATTTCCGGAAGAAGTGAAAGCGCTTGATCTTACAGTAATGCATTATTTTATTATCGAAAAAATATTGGGAATACCAGGCAAGAATCAACGTCAGTCGTCCAACCTTGATTTTGATCGCAGTTTTTCAGATTGTTTGAAGAAGGTAATTCAAGGTGATGCCCAACTCGCCATCATTACCAATGAAGTTTCCATTGAAGAGGTGAAGCAAGTTTGCAAAAGCGGTTATACCATGCCACAAAAATCCACATACTTTTATCCGAAGGTAATTGGAGGCTTTATGTTTAGCTCTATCAAAGAAGAAGAATTTAAAAATCCAGACTACGCTCCATTTTAAAATATGAAATCAAATCGAAAAATAGTACTGGCATCCAGCTCTCCGCGCAGACAATATTTAATGAAAGAAGCGGGCTTTGAATTTACAGTCGAGAAACCGGATGTAGAAGAAAATTTCCCCTCTGAATTGCCGGTAGAACTTGTTGCAAAATACCTTGCTGAAAAGAAAGCAGAGTACTTTCGCTTGAACATGAAGAATGAAATTATTGTAACAGCAGATACGGTTGTTATTTTAAAAGGCAGTATCATGAACAAACCAGCCGATCGAAACGAAGCGATTGCCATGCTCAATGCATTATCAGGAAATACACATCATGTAATGACCGGGGTCTGCATTATCTCAAAAGAAAAAGAAGTGAGCTTCGATGATACCACAGAAGTTACTTTTCAATCACTGACTGCAGAAGAAATTGAATTCTATGTGGATGAATACAAACCATACGACAAAGCCGGGGCGTATGGAGCACAAGATTGCCTGCCTGCCGGAGTTAATCCTTGTTCTGTAGAAGAATTAGAATTTTTGCAAAGTATAAAGCGACAAGATTTGGTCGACAAAACCTTCTCCGTAAAGCAGGCAGGGATTGGAATGGTAGCCATTCAAAAGATTAAAGGCTCGTACTTTAATGTAATGGGATTACCTATTCATCTCGTTTACCAACACCTTCATAAAGACTTTCTTCAAAGTGTTTAAGTGTTGTAGTGTGTACGTGTTTAAGTGGCAACTCTATATGTAACCTGTTCACTTAAACACGAAAACACTCACACACCACCTACTTAGTCATGTTTTTCGTGCTCTGAATGGTCACTATACCACGCTTCTTGAAGAACATGAAACTGGTTATGCAAATCATCTAGTGATTTCGCCAAAGTAGAGTCGGCCTCAACTTTAACAGCAGCAGCGAAAAGTTTGGTGTCTGCTTTTAACTTGTCCATTTTTTCTTTTATGGCATCAGTATTTACTTTCTCAGGTCGGGCGGCTTCAAACCAAACCCCTGCTACAGAATCCATTTCAGCAGCCAATTTCTTTGCCGGTTCAAGATTGCTTGAATCTTTAAACGGATGGAATGATTCGGCCATTACAAGGTGAAACTCATCCATTCCTTTCCAGACTGAATCACTCGCTGTGGCTTCATGTTGATGATCATGCTTACCTCCACAGGCGAATAAAGTTACAAGCGCGGCAAGGGAGAATAGAGTAGTTATTTTTTTCATGTTGTTAAAGAGATATGTATTGGGTTCAAAAATATAAAATGAATTACGTTATCAGAAAGAAATTTTAAAATAGAAATCAACCTTGATTCCGCTTACGTTTTCTCATTTTTCGCTGACGCTCCAAAAGCTGCATTAGTTTTCTCAATCCATCAGTATATAATGTAATGAAGAAAACACCTGTCATGCTCCAGATAACGGCCAGGTTGAAATACAACGTATGGAATTTTTTGCCGGCAAAATACTTGGTGGGTTGATATAAGTTCGCCCTGAAATCAGCAAGATGGCTCGGCTTATGATCATCTGTATAAATCGGATAAATTTTCTGAATCAAGCGCCCATCGTACTCAACGATCCGATCGGATGTAGTTGTATTTTTCACCGCATCTGAAACGGCTTGATTTACATAGCTTTCCTTTTGCGCCTCATATGCACTCAATTTTTCTGGAGTGGATGTTAGCTCCAAAATCATTTTTTCTTTTGTCGCGGTAGACTCTTCCATCCGCCTTTTGTAATACTTTTTTAACGTGGAGAAAAAGTGATCTGTCTTTGCATACACTGCAGAATCAAATTTTCCAATCACCAGTTTTTCAACCTCAGGGAATTTATCATCACCAATAAATTTCAATTCATTCGAAATTTCTGTCTTCAAAAGAGAAAGCGCCTGGTTCATCTTTTCAGCACGCGTATTTCTCCAGTCTGAAGGGTTGTTCAGGCAGTAAGCCAGCTGTGATTCCAGTTCAGGAATATAATACACTCGTTTATACTCTGCATCTGCTGCAATTTTATCCAGGTCATAAAATTGTTTTTCGAATGGATTGTCTTTGAACTGCGTAACCATAAAGGCTTCGAATGCCCAGCGTGAAGCCATTATCTCTCCCATAAAAGGAACACCAATAGGTTCACCCACTTTTGGATTGAATTTGTCAAAACTGATCACCACTCCACTCAACAACAATTGCGGGATAACAAGCAATGGAATTAAAATGTAAATGGTAACAGCAGAGTTAAAGGCGGAAGAAATATTCAGGCCAAGCATGTTCGCAAAACAGGAACAACTAAAAAGTATAAACCAATACCGAAACTCACCCATTGGAATTTCCAAAAGAAAATTACCGACTGCAAAAAACAAAAAGGTCTGTATTGCAGAAATCAAAAACATGATTCCGACTTTTGATACGAGGTAACTACTGCGGCTGAGATGAAGAAACTGTTCCCGCTTTACAATTTTACGGTCTCGAAAAATTTCTTCTGCACTCATGGTTAGGCCAAAGAACAACGCCACCACCACGCTCATGAAAAAGTAAACCGGAATGTTTTGATTGTTGTAAAAACTATAGGTTTCCTGTCCACCCAATACATTATAATACTTCACCATAAACGCAATGAAGAATGCCAGTACAGGCGCTTCAAGCAAATTGATATATAAGTATTGTTTATTGGCAAGCTTGGATAGAAAATCACGCGTACTAAAAACGCTCCATTGCTTAAACCAATTTGGAATTTCCTGTGCAACCGGCAGTACATCTACCGAATGTGTAATCTTTGGAACCTTGATCTTTTGCTTGAAGTATTGATACCACTGCCCCGGAGAAATTTTTCTTGTGTTGGTCAATCGGCCATATTCATTAACAACTTTCGTTTCAATGATACTGAAAATTTGTTCAGGATTAATATTACCACATTCGGGACAGGCACCTTGCGATTTGTTGGCTGCATTCACCATATCGCGAAAATAAATTACAGCGTCAATCGGATTGCCATAATAAATCTGAAAGCCACCAACATCTAAAATGATTAATGTATCGAACAGCTTAAAGATATCAGACGAAGGTTGATGGATTACCACAAAAACCATTTTGCCTCTCAGCGCGAGTTCCTTCAGCAAGTCCATGATGTTTTCAGAATCACGTGACGAAAGTCCGGAAGTGGGTTCATCGACAAAAAGAATAGTCGGCTCTCGCAAAAGTTCAAGGCCAACATTCAATCTTTTGCGCTGACCACCGCTAATGGTTTTGTCCATAGCAGAGCCCACCTTCAAATTACGAATCTCTGTCATGCCCAAACTGAGCAGAACGCGTTCAACTAAAGCAGTAGTTTCTTCTTTCGAATAATGATCGAAGCACAATCGTGCAGCGTAATATAGATTTTGAAAAACACTAAGGTCTTCTATCAACAAATCATCCTGAGGAATGTATCCAATTACACCTTCTATCCTTTCTGGATGTTCGTGAATATCAATGCCATTTGCTGTTACACGTCCACTGGATGGTTTTTCACTTCCATTCAACACACTCAACAAGGTTGATTTACCTGAACCACTGGCACCCATCAATCCAACCAGCTTACCTCCGTGCTCCGCAATGTTGATGTTCTGCAAGCCAGCTCTTCCACTTTTAAAATGATAGAAGATGTGATCGGCAGTAAACGTAATCTCTGCTTGGCTTTCATCCGTTAAAAATTTCCCAACAATGTCACTGAAATAGATCGAATCAACTTTATCGCCTCGAATCGTACTTCCAGTTGGAAACACATCAATTTTACGACTTCGAAGCAGAATGCTGTTCAGGTAAAGTGTGGTGATGCCCAGGTATTTGATAAAATACATTTCGGCATCGGGTAACCAAAGAACAGCAATAAGGCCCGTTAAATTTTTCTCGGTAATTCGTGGACCAGGATAATCTTCTTCTCCAGAACCTTCATCAATAATCAAAACGTGTTTGGAAGAAAGCTCTTCAATATCCTGACCTGTGACAAAGTTCTTCAACTCATGAATATCGCCCTGTGGAATTTTAAGTGCCTGACCAACATAAAAAATAAGGTTAGCCTGACGTTCGGAAATTTCAAAGTCCGCAAACAGCAGCTCAATCATCTTCACAACCAACACCAGCTTCTGTTGCATGGTGAGCGCCTGATTTACCTTCTTGGCAATCTGCATGATCTTCGCCCAGTCGTTCACAAATTGCTGAGTTGCCTCGTCAAGACTTCCCAAATCCTGAGATGCCTCTACTTTCTGTGAATTACTTAGCTCATCGAATAACTTGAGATAAGCAGGAACCGCCTCGCGGTTTAAATGAAGGCCAAGAAATTCCTTGATGTTCGCGCGCTCGTCATCCGTAATGCGCTCACGCGCCACGATGGCAAAAAGCTGGATAACGGCACGAAGAAGTTCTTCACTCATGGTCTTAGTCGAGGTCGCTAAAAATAAGAATTAAATCAATGATTCAGGAAATAATCAAAGCAACATCATCACTTTTTAATGAAGACAGTCGTGCCAACAATCAAAGTGGTAGCGCAACTAAACTATTCTATGACATTTTTCTTTTGAGAAGGCATGAATGTTTGAAAGATCAGCGAGATGCTAATCACAGCAGCACAGCCAATAATGTTATAAAGGAGGTACGCAATGGATGTATACTTAAAGCAGTACAGCACAAGTGCCTCTGCGATAATGGCTGCCCAGAAAACAGCTGTTCCCTGAACACGCTTGATGTAAAATGCGACTAGAAAAATACCCAGAATCGTTCCATAAAATAAGGAGCCTACAATGTTCACAAACTGAATCAGGTTTTCGGCAAAGCTTGCAAGTGTAGCGAAAATCATTGCCAGCATCGCCCATATAGCAGTAAAGAGTTTAGATGCTGTTACATAATGCTCGGGTGTCGCTGTTTGTTTTACTGCGCGTTTATAAATATCAACAGTAGTTGTCGAAGCCAGCGCATTCAGCTCACCCGCCATCGAAGACATGGCAGCCGAAAACATAACCGCTAACAGCAAACCGATAATGCCATGAGGTAAATAGCTTAGAACAAAATTGAGAAATATGTAATCGCGGTCTTGTGTTTTCGCCCCAGGTATAGCTTTGGCTATCGTTGATTTTACTGAATCACGAATTGCCGTTTCACTTTTTTGAAAACTTTTTACATTATCGCTTTCCTTTTCTATGGCTACTTTATCATTGGTATGAATGGCCTGAACAAGATGGTCAACAGCGGTTCTCTTTTGTTTGTATAATTCATTGTATCTATTATCCAGCAATAAGAGTGTATCGGCTTGTGCCGTTTGCATTGCTTTCTCTTTCAATACCTGATTGTGAAAAACCGGAGACTGGTTAAACAGGTAAAATACAAAGACCAAAACACCAATGAATAAAATAATGAACTGCATTGGTATTTTAAGCAATCCATTAAAGATTAACCCGAGTCGACTTTCTGCTACCGATGTTCCCCCAAGATAACGTGCTACCTGTGATTGATCTGTACCAAAGTAAGAGAGAAACAAAAATGTTCCGGCAATAAGTCCTGACCAAATATTGTAACGATCACTTAAGTCGAATTTAAAACTGACAAGATTGAGTTTACCAAGTTCCCCCGCAAGCTGCACGCTGTCACCAAACGAAATTTCTTTCGGCAACATTGTGAAGGCTAAGATTCCGGCAAGGATCATTCCTCCCATAATAATGGTAAGTTGATAGCGCTGCGTAAGGCTAACTGCTTTTGTTCCTCCGGAGATTACATAGATGATGACAAGTAACCCGATGAGTATGGTTGTAATAGAGATCGGCCAACCTAAAATAGTGGAGAGTACCAGCGATGGTGCAAACAAGGTAATGCCCGCTGACAATCCGCGAAGGATCAAAAACAAAATAGCAGCAAGTGATCGGGTCTTTACATCAAAACGCGTTTCAAGATATTCGTAAGCTGTGAAAACTTTTAAGCGATAATAAATCGGCACCATCGTTACGGAGATGATGACCATGGCGATCGGTAATCCAAAATAAAACTGAAGAAAACGCATGCCATCCTCAATAGCCTGACCGGGTGTTGAAAGGAAAGTGACTGCACTGGCCTGAGTTGCCATAATGGAAACGCCAATCATCCACCACTTCATGGAGTTGTCTCCTTTTAAATACGACTCCATGGTTTTGTTGCCACGCGTTTTCCACACTCCATACACCACGATAAAAAGTATGGTACCTACAAGAACAGACCAATCAAGATAGTTCATGCAAAAGATTGGGTTAACCAGAAATACAATACTACCTGAACCAGAAGTGCTCCAAGCACAAGCCAATACCATTGCTTCCAGGAACTGAAGATGGGTGGTGTTTCATTGTCGGACATGTGAGTAGAATTTAGGAGTTAGACTATAGAATTTAGAATCATGAGATTGAAAATTTTAAATCACTTTTTTCCAATAGAAACAATATTCGCAAAAAGTTTATACGCACCCGAAACACCTTCGGGCAATTCGCGGAAGAAGGAAAGTCCGGTATAGATGTAATAGCCTTTGCCATACTTCGCTACAAGTAAACTTCCGTCTTTTGCTGTTTCACCTTTATCATTCATTGAAAGTACAGCTTCAAAATTTTTATCCCATTTGGATGGATAGTATAAACCTCGCTCCTGCACCCAGCCTTCAAAATCCTTTGCCGTAATTTTATTCGGTGAGTTTAGTAATGGATGATCCGGTTTAAGCATTCTCACTTCAGCATCTTCTTCTGTTACGCGATCGCGGCCCAGCGTTAATTCATAAGGAGAAAATGCGTTGGTCTCCAAATCATTGTTGGTGTTGTATTGCACAACAACCGTTCCTCCGTTTTTAGCATACGTCAGCAATTCACTCATGATAAAGCCCATACGCGTATTGGTATTGACTGCACGAATGCCCAATACCACTGCATCTACCCTCAGTAAATTCACAGCATTGATTTCTTCATCTTTCATTTCCCAAACTTCGTATCCCATGTTGCGCAACGCAATTGGCACGTCATCACCAGCGCCTTTAATGTATCCTATCAACTTACCTGCTTTCTTTAAATTAAGACGCACCAGTTTTGCTTCTGACTTTGGCAATAATGTTTGTGGTGGAATGTGATCGTATGAAATGGCGAGCAGGGATTGATCATATTCCTTTCCATTTATCTGTGCTACTGCTTTAATACTTGATGTGATTTCACCTTTGGAAGGCATAACCACGAAGCTTTTCAATTGCTCCTCTCCTTTTGCTTTTAAGTCAAAAGGTATAGAGGCTGGCTGCACGCTCCATCCTTCCGGTACATTCAGTTTCAATACGCCTGTTAAATTCGCCTGGCTTGCTATTAGCTTCACGTCAACATTTCGCGACTTATCATCACTAAAAATGAATACCGATTTGGAGAGGTTTAAGAATATTGGAGGAACAACTTCAAAGGGTCGAGTGAGTTCCCCTTTTACAGGATCAGTCGTTTTATAAATTAGTGGTCTGGTAACCACAAGCTTATCATTACCAATCCGAAGAGAAAAAATAAAATTAACTACCGGATCACTTTCTGGTTTACCTATTAAATCAGGATTATTAACCGTGAACAATCCAGTTCCATGTTTTTCTTTTAACCAATATGGGCCTGAGTATGAAAGATTGGGATCTATTTTCTTTTTTGTCTTGAGCAGAACAGAGGCATTATTTTTCAAAACAATCGAAGCTGTTGAATCCATGTTCAGACCTTTTGATTCAATGCGTTCAACCAATACCTCAATCGATGAACGATTCACCAACTCAAGATTTGCTGATACTTGTTTATCCGGAGTTCCGAAATAATTATCTGCTGTTACTTCCAAAAACAATCCAAGACAATCGAGAATAAGGTCTTCAACTTCCTTCAGTTTTCTCTTCTTCCAAATTCCATCTTCCAGTTTTATTATTTCATTTCTTATTTGAAACAGAATTGGAACACTTAGATACGGTGATTCCATTATATGTCCCCGAATTGCCTCATCAACCAAGGGTTGAATCCTCTCACCACCTTTCACTCTGCTCCAGGTAGTATTCACGCCTTCGAAAATATCCTTCTTAGCACTATCACCTTTTATGTATTCAAGAAACTGCAATTGATCACCCCTCAAACCGCGTGATCCAAAACCCTGACTCTTATGCTGGCTGCGACTGGTTGCCGAAATTTCAGTGTATGATTGACCCAGCAACATATTGAATGTTCCTACATTAAGGGTAACAATGCCGGGAGTGTTTTCATTGATTGAAGTGTTCCACCACCTTCCTGTATTGGTATAAAGACGTTTGACCTGCCAAGTCCCAAACTGCTTCACCTGCGAAGAGAAAACTTCTGCCTTGGCAGCAGCGACAAACGCTTCTTGGGCGAGTATGGCTGAAGCGGTGTGATGACCATGACCAGCGCGTTCATCCGGTGGAAATCGTGTAATGATAACATCGGGTTGATACTGGCGAAATACTTTTACAACATCCGAAAGAATTTCATCCTTATTCCAAATCTTAAATGTTTCATCAGCTGATTTTGAGAAACCAAAATCGTTGGCTCTTGTAAAAAACTGCCTGCCTCCATCAATTCTTCTGGCAGAAAGTAATTCCTGTGTGCGAATTAATCCCAGTAAATCGCGAAGCTCAGGACCAATAAGATTTTGTCCGCCATCGCCACGGGTCATTGATAGGTATGCTGTCTCCACCAATTGGCCATTAGCGAGATAGGTAATGATACTGGTATTCTCATCATCCGGATGTGCTGCTACATATAAAGCAGAACCCAATACATTTAGCTTCTTAAGTTTTAGTTGAATTTGTGCTGCATCAGGTTGACGTCCTTGTGCAAAAGATAAAAACGGGAAGAGTAGAAAGAGATAAACGATGCGCCTCATGCAAATACAGTTTGCTGCTAATTAACGGAGAAAAACTGAATTCGGGCAAGTGTTTTTTTAAGAGGCGAAATTCATTGAGGTTTACACATTTTGATGATTTGGCTACTGCTCCATTTTCGTATACTAGTGCAGAAAGTTCTCAGCAAAAACAATAAAATACTTCAACGCTTTATGTCTGGAACATTCAGAAGAATTTCTCTGACGTTATGCCGAATCTTGGTAGCCAAATCATCCGTAGGCAAATCGTTTACATCACGCCCAAATGGATCTTCAATCTCTTCTGCAATGAGCTCAACACTCAATAAGATAAATGAAATCAATAACACGATTGGCACGGTTATATAACCGAAGCTGGTAATAAAACCAAAGGGAAGTGTAATGAGATAGATAAAAATAAACTTCTTAATGAACATGGAATACGAATATGGGATTGGTGTGTTTTTAATACGTTCACATGCACCCATTATATCCACAAAATCTTTAAGCTCCTTGTCCATGTTAATAAGTTGGTCTCCGGTTAACGTTTTATTTTTGTAAAGTTCGTTCACCCGTATATATAGAAAAGACGCTAATTTGTTAGGCTTGTGTTTGGCCCGATTCAATTCCAGCAAAAATTCTTTACTTGGAATGTCCAGATCAGAAATCAATACTTCTGTTCGCAAATGTTCTTTCATAGCAAAAACAAAATTCGGTATCATCATGGCAAACCACTCTCGCTCCTCTTTTTGATCTGCATTAAGGTATGCATTGATTTTGAGCGCGAGATTTCGGCTGCTGTTTACCATGCCGCCCCACATTTTTCTTCCTTCCCACCATCTTTCATAAGCTGAATTGGTACGGAACACCAAAAACAAACCCAACACAATACCCAACAACGAATGAACCGCAGTGCTGCCCTGAAACTCGTGAGGCTGTAAGTCAAAATAGTCAAGTACCAAATAGCACATCAGAGCTGCAAAGCCCACCATAAAACCCAAAACCGGGAACAATGTTCTTACTACATGTCTGCTATATGAATGAAAGATGAGCCCAATCCAGGCTTTCGGGTTATACGAGACCATATCCGTTTTTTAGGAATACAAATATAGAAGGAAGAGAAAACACACCTACAATTCAGTTGAGTTTATCCATCGAAAGATGAAATAACCTAAATCAAAAAAAAGAAGCATAAAAAACGAATTCCATTTACAGGCAAGGATTCGGATTTTCAACTAGATTAGCGGGTCAATTACACAACCGATGAAGAAACATAAAATAACATCTGCTCTTTTATTACTTACTCTTTTACTTTCATCTGCAAGCTTATTCTCGCAAGACTATGTAATTACTGCCAAAGGTGATACCATTAAGGGTGATGTAAAACCCCTTACGTTTGGTTCTAACTCAAAGGTAAGTGTCACTAATAGTGATAAAAAGAAAACAAGCTATACACTTTTTCAGGTGAAGGCATTTTCATTCAAGAACGAAATGTATCGTCCCGTTAAAGGACCAGAAGGCTATACTTTTATGAAACTTATAAAAGACGGATACCTCTCCCTTTATGCTTTTCAGCTTCCCAATCAAATGAGTTTTGATGGATATTTCATGACCAAATTAGATGGAAGTGGTATTGAGGTTCCTAACCTGGGTTTTAAAAAAGTAATGAAAAACTTTCTAATAGAGTGCGTAAGTGTTACAGATAAAATTGAAAAAGGAGATCTGGGCAAGCGTGACCTTGAAACCATTATTGATGAGTATAACAAATGTGTAGAGGACAATACCCTCAATCATGAAAAGTTTGTTATTCAAAGTAAGGACCAAACAAAAAAAATAAGTGCATGGGATACATTGGAAGAAAAATTGAAACCCCAACCTGATTTTGAAGGCAAATCAAATGCACTTGAAATGATTACCGACATTAAAGGCAAGATATCACGAGGAGAGAAAGTTCCCAATTTTTTAATAGAAGGGTTAAAGAGCATCCTCAATCCCACAGATTTAAAAGGCGATTTAGAGTTAGCATTAAAAGAAATGCAATAGACTCCGAATCTGTATCTATTTTTTCTTTAGCAGAGAAAGTAAACCAATTACTTTCTCTTTATTCTTGAGCAAAATATAAGCACTGCAAACGGAAACGATAACCGATAAAGCAAACAGATAACCGCCATCTCCTTCAATTTCAATTCCCAGTATAGTCAGGTGCATTCCAATTGCCCCCAGCATAAGTCCTAGCGCGAGTCCTGCGCCAAGCCATGCAGTTGCATTGATTAGGAATAAAACTGTTGCAACCAGTTCAAGTACACCAACACCAATTCTTCCCCAGGGCTCCATACCAACAGTGGTGAAAATATAAACCGATTCAGTGGCACCTGTAAATTTAAAATACAATGTCTGAGCCATGATTAATGCTGCTAGTAGTCGGGCTACCCAGTAAATTAGTGAGGAAATTTTCATGCCCAAAAGTATTTAAACTTAAAGTAGTAGAATGTCAACTAATTGACAATAGTGCTGAAATGTTGTACAGGAATTTCCGTTTATAAAAGACAAGATGTCCATAAATAATCCGCATTAGCGCGTTGGCATGTTCATCTCAATACAGAAATAAAACTATATTGTACTTAAATTATTACTGATGCTCACCGTACATCCTGATATTGCCAAAGCTCAAACCATTTCTACAGATTTTTATCTCAAGCCTGAATACCTGGAACTTTCAAAGGAAAAAATATTTGCCAATACCTGGCAATTTATCGGAGATACAGATCAGGTAAAAGATTCGGGCTGGGTTACTCCCGTTAATCTATTGGAGAATTACATTAACGAACCCCTCCTTCTTTCACGCGACAAACAAGGTGATCTGCATTGCTTATCAAATGTGTGCACGCATCGCGGCAATCTATTGGTAGAACGTCCTTGTAAGCTCAATGACATTCGGTGTAAATATCACGGACGTAGATTTCAATTGGATGGAAAGTTTGCCTTTATGCCGGAGTTTAAAGAAGTGGAAAATTTTCCTGCTGAGAATGATAACCTTACCAAGCTTCCACTTTTTCAATTTGGCAAGTGGCTGTTTACGTCATTAAATCCTGCACATCCCGCAGAAGACTTATTTCGCGATATGATTGATCGCGTTAGCTGGATGCCGTTTAATGATCTTTATTTCCGACCTGAATTATCACAAGAATATAAAGTGAAAGCCAATTGGGCATTGTATTGCGAAAATTATCTGGAAGGGTTTCATATTCCATTTGTTCACGCAGGCCTCAACGCTGTTATCGATTATGGAAATTACACAACCGAATTATTTCGATACTCAAATCTTCAGTTGGGATTAGCGAAAGAAAACGAACCTTGCTTTGATTTGCCTTCCACATCACCTGATTATGGTAAACGCGTTGCCGGGTATTACTTTTGGGTATTCCCGAATATGATGTTCAATTTTTATCCGTGGGGACTTTCGATAAACATTGTGAAGCCTACCGGCCAATCAACCTGCACCGTTTCGTTTCTATCGTATGTGTGGGATGAAAATAAACTTCGTCAGGGAGCAGGTGCTAATCTTCATCAGGTAGAAATGGAAGATGAAGATGTCGTGCAGCATGTTCAAAAAGGAATTCGCTCACGCTTCTATCAACACGGTCGTTATTCGGTTAAGATGGAAAAAGGAACGCATCATTTTCATCGATTAATTGCTGAGTTTTTAAGCTAACGTGAGCTAAAGAAAACAATCTCACTTCTTTCCTGACTTCATTAATTCCATAATCTCTGGATTTGTTAAGATATAGATTGATCCAACTATCATTACAAACAACATAAAACTAAAAAAACCTAAAATGTAAACAGCCAATCCCTTAAGGAACGCTTTTGTTTTAGAACAATACGTATAGAAACCAGAGCAGGCAAAAGCAAAAAAAAAGAATTGTTAAAAAAAACTGAAATGTCAACCGAGCGCTTACCCCAAAAAACTTAAATATAAAAAGATTTAATATTGCCAACCAATACATATGGCCTAGTACATAAAATGGTATAACCGCATGTTCCAGGAAATTGTATCCTGACCTTTTAAAAAACAACCACGCCATTACTACAATAAATGGTATTGACAAAAATGGAATCAAACGAGTGTTGTTCGTTGCAAAATCTAGTATTCTTTGTTGCGCCAGATTTGTAACATTATCCTTAGGCATGTCAACCACAGCTTCACTTGATGCTTGAGAGAAATCTTTAAAATCAATTTCAAGCACTGACATCATCAAAACGAAAACTGTAATCATGAGAAAAAAATACCCTACCGGACCATAGTGCTTTACTCTATTTCCTTGAATGTGCTCTTTAGCAGCAATACCAGGTCTAATTGTTAAATCACGAAGAGTCCGAGGAAACATCCCATCAAAACCATAAATGCGGGATTGAAAATCCAACCACATATTGCCAAAGTTCAACCTCTTAGGTGG
This sequence comes from Chryseolinea sp., assembly GCA_031412655.1. GTDB lineage: Bacteria > Bacteroidota > Bacteroidia > Cytophagales > Cyclobacteriaceae > Chryseolinea. The sequence goes on along the minus strand of JANODK010000224.1, from coordinate 8,261 downwards.
ATTGGGCTGAGCGCAATGTCCGCAGAATGGTGCATTCACTTCTTCATTACAATTAATGCATATCGCCATAAATCAACTCATTCTGTTAACAAAGTATCTAAATCGTTCCAACCTATTGCTTCATCATAAAAAATCATTCCCTTTTCCACACGTAAAGGTGATTCAATATTATTTAAATAAATCATCCCCGTACCAAGACCTTGATGAAGTACTGTATTGTATTGACTAGCAAACTGACAAATCGCATTTAACCCAATATTGGATTCAAGTGCTGAAGTAATCCACCAACCTATATTCAATGATGCTGCAATGTCAATCCATTCTGCACATCCTTTAAAACCTCCATGCAACGTTGGTTTCAAAATAATGTATTTCGGTTTCAATCTAGCTAAGAGTTCTTTCTTTTCATCAGGTGATTCTTTGCCAATCAGTTCTTCATCGAAAGCAATCGGTATTGGCGACTTGCGACAAAGTTCTTCCATCTCCATCATTCCGGGCTTGATGGGCTGTTCAATCGATTCAATATTGTATTTGGCAAGTTCGCTTAGCTTGTATAAAACATCACCGATTTTAAATGCTCCATTGGCATCCAAACGAATGATAATGTCATTTTTAAAATATCGTTTCCGTATGTATTGTAGAATATCGCATTCCCGATCGAAATCCAAACCACCAACTTTCAACTTGATGCAATTAAAACCCTGAGCAATTTTTTGGTTGATCTGGTTCATCATAAAATCCAAATCGCCCATCCAAACTAAACCATTGATTGGTATTTGCTTTCCCGATGTAAATTCATTTTCATAAATCAATCGCTTCCCTCCATGTTGCAAATCCAGAAAGGCAGTTTCCAAACCGAAAGTAATCGAAGGAAAGCGGGGCGGTACAATCCCGTAGAGAAGTTGAGGTGTTGGGGAGTTGAGTTTAATCTGATTCAGGTTATTAAGTACTGAACTGAGTTGATCCTCAAAGTTCGGAATATAATCCGGACTCAAACCCGGTAATGGTCCACACTCTCCTATTCCCACAACACCCGGATTTACATCATCCCAAAGTTTGATAAACCAGGATGTTTTATCTCTCATCAACCCACGTGAAGTCCGGGCTTTAAATGCAAACTGAAATATTTTTTTGGAATAAGAAGCCTGAAGCATAAAAATCAAAAACCGAAAATAAGGTTTTCAGTTTAACTTTCGGCTTTTACTGACAATGAATCTAAACCTTAAAGATTTTACCTATACCCTTCCGCAGGAACGGATTGCTTTATATCCTTTAGATAAAAGGGATTCTTCGAAACTGCTGGTGTATGATCAGGGTGAAATAAGAGATGAGCAATTCAGTTCGTTAGACAAATACGTTCCGGCAGGATCACTGCTCTTTTTTAACGACACTAAGGTTATCCCTGCACGACTTCATTTTCTAAAAGATACTGGTGCTGAGATTGAGATATTTTTATTGAGTCCTGTTCAACCTTCTGTACTTGTGGTGGAGGCCATGCAAACTACAAATACCTGTTCGTGGAAATGTAGTATTGGGAATCTAAAGAAATGGAATGAAGGAAAAACTTTAGTAAAGACGTTAAGCGATTTCTCATTGGAAGCAAGTCTGCAGAATCGGGAAGAAGGAATTATAACGTTCACATGGACAGGTAATCACTCTTTTGCAGCCGTGGTAAATCTTTCTGGGGAAACACCCTTGCCACCTTACTTAAAAAGGAATGCTGAAGAATCAGATCGCGAACGCTACCAAACTATTTACTCCCATTATGAAGGAGCCGTGGCTGCACCAACAGCAGGCTTACATTTTACGGATGAAGTTTTTGAGAAATTAAAGAAGAAAGATATTCAAACTGATTTCGTTACACTTCATGTTAGTGCCGGAACATTTCAACCCATTAAGACGGATGATGTCGACCAGCATGTGATGCATCATGAACAGGTCATTATCAATCGAACAAACCTGATCAATCTATTACAGAATAAATTCACCATTTCAGTTGGAACAACATCGATGCGCACATTGGAGAGTTTGTATTGGTTTGGTGTAAAGCTCGCGCATGATCCCCAAGCAAAATTTCATATCTCGCAGAACGATCCCTATTCAAATCAATATAAAAAGCTTTCAAGAAAAGATTCATTTAAAAGAATATTAGAACACATGGATAAGCATCAGCTGGAGATGCTTCAAGGTGAGACTTCTATCTACATTCTCCCAGGTTATGAATTTAATGTGTGTGACGCATTGATTACCAACTTCCATCAACCAGGCTCTACCTTAATTGTACTTGTATCTGCTTTCATTGGAGAAGATTGGAAAAAAGTATATTCGACAGCACTTGAAAATGGCTACCGTTTTTTAAGCTATGGAGACAGTTCTATACTCATTCCAAAAAGCCGGAAGTAAAAACTAAACAACTACCTTGTGGCGCTCGTGTTTGTATTTGAATACAAATGGAAAAACTATTCCTAAAATCAGGGCGTATGCTGCAAATGTTAACCAGATGCTGCGCCAGTCTTTTATTCCATTCGATGTAAAGTAATCTACCACCCAGCCGCTAAGCATGCCCCCCAGAAAGGCACCGATTCCATTGGTCATGAACATAAACAATCCCTGAGCGCTGGCAATAATTGAATTATCCGCTTCATTCTTCACAAACAACGATCCTGATATGTTAAAGAAATCGAATGCCATTCCATAGATAATCATGGAAAGAATTAGTAATGAGAATCCACCTTCAGGATTACCAAAACCAAAAAAAGCAAAGCGAAGTACCCACGCAAAAATACTGATGACCATCACTCTTTTAATACCGAACCGATGTAAGAAGAACGGAATGGTCAAAATAAATAAGGTCTCAGAGATTTGAGAAACCGACATCAATATGCTGGGATGTTCAACAGCAAATGATCCCGGATACAATGTAGAAAAATCATGAAGGAACGCTTCACCGAATGTATTGGTGATTTGCAATGCTGCACCAAGAAACATAGCAAAGATCAGAAACACTGCCATCCTGCTTTTTTTGAATAACACAAAAGCATCTAAACCAAGATTAGATAATAATGATCCATCCGATTTTATTTTAGTTGGCGGGCAGGATGGTAAAGTGAAAGCGTAAATCCCAAGAATTATTCCAGCAACCGAACTTACATATAATTGAATAGGACTCACCGTCCATTTTCCAAAATCGATGGCCCACATGGCAACGATGAATCCAACCGTTCCCCATACCCGAATGGGTGGAAATACTTTCACAATATCAATTCCTTCTTTCTGTAACAGCGCATACGATACCGAATTGTTAAGTGCAATGGTGGGCATATAGAACATGGAGTTCAACAGCATAACAAAATACATAACAGTATAATCTGAAAGTTGTGCTGCATAGATCAGCAAGAGCGCACCAACAATATGGCAAAGGCCTAATACTCGTTCAGCGTTTATCCAACGATCCGCCACAATGCCCATCAACGAAGGCATGAACAACGATGCTATACCCATTGTGGCATAGATACTTCCAACTTGTGATCCTGAAAATTTCAGTGTCACAATCAGATAACCGCCAAGGGAGATCAGCCATGACCCCCAAATAAAGAACTGCAAAAAGTTCATGACGATAAGGCGGCTTTTAATGCTCATTAAAACTTCGTTCAGGTTAAATATTTTTGCAATGTGCCTTCAAAATAATGAAACACCGCATTATCCAATAATTGTATTTAATTTGCTAAATAACCCAAAAAACTTTTGAATTCAATAAGTCATTTTCTTTCGGATGCTGCCAGTATCATTTGGTGGCCTATGCTGTTCTTAATTATTGGTGGTGGTGTATACTTTCTCTTTTACTCCAGATTTGTACAGTACAAATATTTTTTCCATGCTATTGCAGTACTACGTGGTAAATATGACGACCCAAATGCTCCCGGACAAATTACGGCATATAAGGCATTATCAACTGCCCTTGCATCAACAGTAGGTATGGGTAATCTCGCGGGTGTTGCTGCAGCAATCGCTATGGGAGGTCCCGGTGCTTTGTTCTGGATGTGGGTTACTTCTTTTATTGGAATGTCAACTAATTTTTTCACGAGTGCACTCGCCAGTATGTATCGGGGAAGAGACAGCAATGGAGAATTACAAGGAGGACCCATGTATGTTATCCGAGAAGCGCTCGGAAAAAAATGGCAACCCCTTGCTACACTTTTCTGCGTGTGTTGTCTTGTTGGAGCATTACCTATATTCCAGGCCAATCAACTCACGCAGGCATTGGTAGATATTGGAATGAAGCCATTAGGTCTTCAAGAATCTTTTTTATCCTTAGGCAGTGTTTCCATTAGCTCAACCAAACTGATTATTGGTATTGTGATCGCAATACTTTGTTCGATGGTAATTGTAGGAGGAATAAAACGGATTGGCAGTTGGGCCGGTAAACTTGTTCCGTTGATGATCGTAATCCATTTTGTATCGGTGATGGTGATCTTAATTGTCTTTGCTGATCAGATTCCATATTACATAAAACTAATTTTTACGGATGCTTTCACTGCCGATAATTTTCATGGAGATCCTTTTCTAGGAGGAGTGCTTGGTGGAATTATCATGTTAGGTGTGAGAAGGGCAACATTTTCGAACGAAGCAGGTATTGGAACAGCACCGATGGCAATGGGTGCTTCGAAAAGTACTGAGCCAATTCGTGAAGGGCTGATCTCTATGCTCAGTCCAATCATCGATACTATTATTTCATGTACACTTACTGCATTGGCGATTCTTGTTACCGGTGCATGGCTAACCCCAGGCGCAAGTGGGATTACGCTTACTTCGCTTGCTTATCGGGCAGCGATGCCATTGGGTGGCGATTACATATTGTTGCTATGCACTTTTGTATTTGCCATCAGCGCACTTTTTTCGTATAGCTATTATGGAAGAAAAGCATTAGCATTTCTGGTTGGTGAGAAGAGAAGTGTATGGTACGATTACTTTTACCTCACCACAATTATTATTGGCGCTGTGGTTTCGATGGATCTTGTGTTGAATCTTATTGACGTTGCTTTTGCATTGATGGCCATTCCAACCATGATATCCGGGTTAATTCTCGCACCTAAGGTAATGATCGAAGCAAAAGAATATTTTAAAAGATTAAATGCCTAACTCACTAAAGTGTAACGGCTAAAAATAAAGGCAACTTCCCTGACGGAAAGTTGCCTTTACTTAAATGAGATTAGCTCCCGGTTAAATTAAATTGCGCTACTTATTACCAGAGTGTTCTGTCAAATCAACAACTCTCACCTCTACCCTTCTCCCTTCTTCTTTTGTTGATGTTTGATCTTTCGTGGCTCCATATCCTTTTGCCACAATTCTTCTGCGTACAATACCTTTGTGGTTAATGTAATCCAACACAGCAATAGCGCGCTTATTAGAAAGTTCCCTGTTCAGATCTTCTGATCCTTCTGCAGAAGCAAAACCGGATATTTCAATTCCAAGATCAGGTGACTTATTCAATTCTGCCAACACCACATCCAGTTGTGCATTGTATTGAGCTTTAAGATCACTCTTGCCGGCATCAAAATATATTTTTGCTAACTTGGTTAGCGCAGTTTTATCGTAAGAAGATTTCTTTGGTTGTTCCTTTTGCTTCTTTGCTTCTTCTGTTACCTTAAAGGTTGGAAGCGAGAAAATGTTTTTGTCTTCGAATTTCTTTTGCTCAAACTTGCTTTCATCGCTCTCATCATAGTAATAAGTACGAACAGCTGATTCTATTTTTGAATTCTCGCTCTCATTAAAGTTAACTTTATCAACGGGATCTTCCATGTTAATAAGGTCTACCAAATAGGCAATGCCATCTTTGTCGGGCGCAGCCATTAAATCCAACATCATATCGTACACATCTACATTGCCGCTTTTTACTAATTGCGATTCATGCGTTTTGCGCAGGTCTGTTTTTACATCGATGTCTGTATCGTAAAAAGCATTCTTTACCTGCACCTCCTGTCCTACTACAACATCGAATTGCTTAATGGTGCGCAAGAAGATTTGCTGATACAATTCATAGAAGTAAGCCTGATTCGGCACATTAATATTAAGTGTGTACGGCAAGAATCCTTCTGACTCAATCACCATATCGTAATCTTTCGCTGGAGGAAGAATGATCAGATAGTATCCGGTCTCAGGATCTGGATCATAAACAAAATCAAGTTTTTTATTGGTGTCGTTGTCGATCAGATAAATCTTAGTTGGTATAGGCTTTCCAGTTTCAGCATTCAAAATTTTTCCTTTGATCATAGTCAGAGGAATGTTGGCTGATTCCGGAGGCATATCGAGGTAATAGATATCCTGACCTCCTTTGCCACCCTTTCTGTCCGATGAAAAGTAAGCTCTCGTTCCGTCAGCAATCAATGTAAAATAATTATCGTTGGCCGTAGTGTTTACGGGATAACCCATGTTTTCCGGAGAAGTCCACTTATCATTCACAAGGCGTGACACGAAAATATCGCGACCTCCCATGGAGTTATGTCCATCTGAAGTGAAGAATAATGTTTTTTGATCTGGGTGAATAAAAGGAGCATCTTCATTTGCCTTGGAGTTAACATCAGATCCCATGTTTACGGGTTGACTCCATGCGCCACCAGCAGACATCTGAGTTTTGTAAATATCTAAACCGCCCAGACCTCCTAAGCGATCGCTGGCAAAGTAAATCGTCTTTCCATCTGGGGTAATACTGGCTGTTGATTCTAAATACTTCGGTGTATTAATAGAAGGTGTTATCAAACTTGGTTTAGACCAACCTTCACCGGCCTTATTGATTTGAAACAAACTTCCGGGGTCAGTCGCTCCGCCCATGAAGATGAGCATCTTCATACCATCGGGTGAAATACCGGCAGTCCCTACATTATAATCATGAGCAATAACAACTTCCTTTGCTTCAGACCATGTTCCTTTATTATACGAGATGAAGATCTCTTCTATAAACTTGTCTCCTGTGCGGGTTTTCCCTGTATTGGGACGTAAAGCAGTAAAGGCCATTACACTCTCATCAGCCGATACAACCGGATTATACTCTGTGTATTTTGTATTAATGATCTCCCCAAAATTATGCACGGTAAAATTACGAGGCACTGACATCAGCACTTGAGCGTTATGACAAGTCTTAATGGCTTCATCTGCCAACGTGATTGCTTTTTTATCGGCTTTGTTCGTTAGCTCTTTAAACTTTACAAAACTTGCCGTTGCCTTCGGGATGTTTTCATCTTTTAAATAGAGGGTGCCGAGATCATAGTGAAGCGTGGTTGGTATTTCTTTTCCATTTTGAAGAGCGTATTCAAAATATGGAATGGCTTTTACCTGATCACTGAGATCGAACATCTTCTGATAGCATACCCCTGCCTTGTAATGCACAAGTGGATTCTTTTCACCTCCCTGAATTACCTCCAGAAATTTCGGCAATGCCTGATCGTAGCTCTTCACGCTAAAATAATATTCCGCATCAGTAAGCGACTTGCTGCCCTGCGCAAAAAGTATGGAAACTGAAAACAGTAATCCAACGCTGAGTAAGTAGGTCTTTCTAATCATATCACGTTTATTTTAATTTCAATACTACAAATAATCTTTGCGAAGTCTTTATTCATTCTTTCGTTGAACCTTACAAGCAAATCTTATCCAGCAAACTTGAGTAATGGACGCGAAATGCTTGATCGCTTCACTCGAAAAACTGTACCATAAAAGTAAGTCATTCCAAAATTACATCACTTTATAGGATTTAAATTGATTTCTACCGATTTTTAGGCTATCGGGATAAGTCTATGAAAAGATTCTTACTACAGATACTAGATGCTCAACCAGGAGAAGGTGGCCGGGTGGCCATGCTTTTGGTCATCAGTTTTTTCATGGGGGTATTTCTCGCCACCATAAGCGTTGCTTCGCAGTCATTATTCTTACAACACTTCACAGATGAATTGGCTTTGCCGAAGGCCTTATTGTATTCAGGTGCATTTGGTGTGATGGCAACCGCGATCTATAATTTTTTACAGAACAGAATTCCTTTCCCTGCTTTAGCCATTACAAGTCTGATAGTGATTACATGTCTAACTGGCTTTATTGAATTTGGAGGAGGCTTTTTCAGTGACCCTGAAACCATATTCTTTCTCGGTTTTACATTAATTATACCCTTTACCTTTATCACCTATCTCGTCTTTTGGGGAGCTTTTGGCCGATTGTTTAATTTAAAACAATCAAAGAGATTAGTCGGAGCTGTGGATCAAGGTGCTGGCGGGCGA
>JANODK010000223.1:0-14846 GCA_031412655.1 Chryseolinea sp. | reverse complement strand
ATTTTACAAAACTCTTCACCAGCTTCTCACCTTTCTCAAATTCATCCGAATAGAGTTTACTCCCAAAATGAATGTCATACCCAGGACTAAAGGTAAACGCCACGGCCGTTCCACCTGATTCGGGAGTGAAAAAGGTTCGCTGATCAATGCGCAGACCAGACATCTCATTAAGTTGTACTTTTTCGACCATCATCATGGTTTTACTTTCCTTCGAAGCCTTTAGATTAAGCGCCTCCTTCATAAAATCATCGTACGATTCCATGCAATCATCGGGCTCCTGATCGAGGTGGGCAACCCAGGCTTCAATATCTTTTCCTTCCTGATTTTTGATGGTGTTACTTTCGACTTTCAATTGCTGGGCTGAACTGACCACAACTACTAAGACAAATGCGAGGATTGATAAATACGTTTTCATAAAACTGGGTTTACGATCAAATGTATAAGAATAAGTGCTTAGGCGAAAGCTTGACTTTCGGAAAAAATTGATGGTCTGGCGAATAAAGTATAGCTTTGTCAAACTTTTCATACGTGATTCGAAAGTTCTTTCCCCGCGACAAAAACTACGTTCTCGAACAGGCGCAACTCGCCCAGAAAGACGCCTTGCTGCAATACCTTGTCGACTTTGTGAAAGTAGAGTATATGCTTCGTTGCAATCCGTTGGGCTTGGCTGACGAGACCTCACAAAAAGTACAGCAACACAGTAGTTCCGATATGAGTCATCTCGAAGAGTTTTATCTGGCACTTGCAGGTGTTTTCCGCTTTACCTTTTATGGCGATAATCAATTAGAATTTGGATTCGATGGCCGCGATGACAGTGCACGTTATCAGGAAGAATGGGAAGCTGCGTATAAAAGTTGGGTAAAAGAGTTTTGCAAGCATGAGAACTTCATCCGCGCTGTCCTTGAACTTACGGTTTTCTATCCGGAAGAATATACTCCTCAGATGGTTGGCTTAAGACTCAGCACCTTCATCACCAAATTTTTTGAAGTTAAGATTGATCCTCAAAAAGGCATTTTGAAAAAAGCTCAGGCGTAAGCCAGTTTGATCTCCCAATCTCCTGATTGCATTGTCGAAACAGTATTAGCAATTGATCTTATCGTTGGATCGCAAATTCTTTAAAGCCAACGACATTACCCTCCTTCACTAAACAACTCTCAACCTTCGCCATCCTTGGTCCATGTTTACACCATGCAATGAATTCACTTAGTTGTGCTTCGCTTCCTTCGGCTTCAACATATACATTACCATCCAACTCATTTCGTACAAATCCATTAATGCCTATTTCTTTTGCTTTCTCCAGAGTGGATGCTCGGAAAAAAACGCCCTGCACTTTGCCTTTTACCAAAATAGAAATATGCTTGATCATAATCAAAGCTACAAAACATGAATAGAAGATTGCTGATCTGAAATCCTCATCTACTGGATTCTCTTATTAACCAGGAACACTGGCACTCTCTAAACGATCTTTTCTAACTTTCCTTTTTTGATGAACCCAGTCTGGCCATGATGAATGATCTTCAGCATCATAAATTCTAATGTTCTGATGTTCGTCTGGTATTAACAATTCCTGCGCTCTACAGTTTAGAATTTTTGCCGCTGCCTCCACACCTGAATTGGTTGCTCCTCCCACCCCATGCGATAACGTACTCGCCCCACATAAGTAAAGATTCTTAATCTCAGATTTAGCTTGAAAAGAGAATGGACCTATTTGCTTAAATGTTTTTTCGGTTCCATACACATTTCCATTGGTACTCTTAATATAATATTCGTTTGTCTTGGGTGTACCAAGTTCCATTTGCACAATATTTTGGCTTGCGTTTGGAATTACTTTCTCAAGACTGTTCAATAGTTTTTCAGTGATTCTTTCCTTGTATTGCAAGTACGCATCGCCATGATGATCTTCCTTCGTATTAAATTCAGTAAAACTGTTGTACTCAATAAACGTTACCACCTCAAGATTGTGATATCGTCCATTAAAACTGGCCGGGTCTTTCAACGTTGTGCAGCTAATAAACACAGCCGGAAATTCATCGTCTTCTATTATTTCTTTAGAGGTTAATTCCTGAAATATTGTATCCAGATTTTTATCCTTTAGCATCCAAATGTTTCCTGAATCCATTCCAGCTTTTGCAACATCAAGATCCAAAGTAATAAACAGAATTAAGGATGTTACTGAGTATTTCGTTTTAGAAAGTTTCTTCAACAGTTTCGCGCTGAGATTTTCTTTGCCAACTAAATCTAAATAGGTAGTGGATGGATCAGCATTTGAAACAATAGTTGTCGCGTAAATCTGTTCACCTCCTGATAACTCAACTCCAATGGCTTCATTGTTCTTAATTAAGATTTTCGAAACATTTTGTTTTGTTCTGATTTCACCACCATGTTTCTTAACAGCTTGTGTCAAAGCTTTAACAATGCCACCTCCACCTCCATACGGATAAAACGCTCCATCAAAATAATGATACATTACCGTGCAATGAACCGGAAAACTGGCGCGATTAGGAGGTAATCCATGATCGCCACATTGAATATTCAATACAGCTTTCAGCATCGGATCTTTAATATGCCAGTCTATTACTCGTTTTAAACTAAACAATCCATACTTACCCATGTGTCTTGTTCTAAACGGAATGGTGATAGCATCCCAGAAGCCATTCATCTTTGGAATGAGTTGTATCTGATCACTCACATCCCGAACAAGCTTTAAATATTTCTTTAACCTCTTTCTTTCTTTCGGAAATCGAGCAGATAAGCTTTCGTGCAATGCATCAATGCCGGCTGGCATATCAATTTTTTCATTTTCAATCCAACAGTGTTCGTAGCCTTTTGCATTCATTCGAAAAAACACAAGATCATTGGCAACACCTAACCCTTCGTATAATCTACTAGTTGATTGCCCTTTATCAAGCAAGCCGATATAGTGAACTCCCGGACAGAATCGTTGCCCATTTAAGTTGAAACTATGACACCAGCCACCCGGAACATCGTGTTGCTCCAGTACTAAAACTTTTTTCCCTGCCCTCGCCAGGCAAATGGCGGCCGCTAATCCACCTGCACCTGATCCTATAATGATGGTATCAAACTTATTCATTCAGAACAAGGTAGTAAATGTATTTGTGGATGTAATTCAACTTTAAAGAAATGTAAATAGATATAACATTACTAATTCGAGTCAGGTGAATAAATGTTATCAAAACAATTTGGGATGAATTGTGCTCCAGAGGAGCAACCTGTTTGTAGAAGATATAACAGAAATGAGACCTGGCTCCAGCGGAGCCACCCGTTATTTCGATTAACATTCTCTGATGGAGAGGTAATTAAACAATTCTCCTTAGTGACCCTTGTGCTTGCCTAAAAGAACAGGTGGCTCCGCTGGAGCCAGGTAAAATAGATTAATGACGGTGTTACAAATAGGTTGCTCCTCTGGAGCAATAATCCTCTTATCATCATCTAGACAAAAGGATTAATAAAAAACCAATTGTTATTTTTTATTTGCCAGATACACTCCAATCAAAATCGCAATCATTCCGATGAAATGACCGATAAACAATTTTTCACCGTCTAATACACCCCACATCACTGCTACAATTGGCATAATGTAGGTAACTGAACTGGCGAACAGAGGAGTAGAAATTTTTAGAAGCTGGGTAAAAAGAAGATTAGCAATTGCTGTGCTCATCAAAGCCAACACTGCGATGTATCCAAAAGCTTTCCATGCGCCTGGTGCTTCAACCAGTTTCGTTGTAAAGTCAGTAAAGCCAAAGAGATAAAGCATTGCGAACGGTCCGGTAAGAAGAAGTGCTACACTTGTGATGGTGATTGAATTAATGTTGTGAACTCTAAACTTCAACCAGTTAAGATTGGCACCATAAAGTGCACAAGCCAATACAATCAACAACGCATAAATATTAAAGCCACTAATCGTTGCGGATGATCGTGATAGTGCCAGAATAACCGCTCCGCCAAAACTGATCACAATTCCTAATAAGGTGTAACCCTTAAATCGTTGATGAAAGAAAATGGCTCCCAAAATCATAACCCATACAGGAGAAAGTGTATTTAATATTCCAGCAACAGAACTTTCTAATCTCGTTTGTGCTAATGCGAAGAGAAAGGCAGGAATAAAAATTCCCATCATACCCGAGATAAACAAATTGAAGTAATCCGTCTTGCTCAATTCTTTAAAACGCAATAGGGCAAAGGGTAAAAGAAAAATGGTAGCAGCAGACACGCGCAACGCACCCACTTCATCGGGGGAAAATACTTTTAATCCTTGCTTGATGAGAATGAACGAAGTTCCCCAGATAAGCGAAAGAACAATTAATAAAATAATGGAGGTGGCGCGATTCTGATCAGGCATAAAAAAATACAAAACGCTTTTTAAGAGGTAAAAAAACAAACGTTACGATCTACGCTTCAAATCGCAAATCAATAGTCACTAATCAATCATCACAAATATTATTTCTCTAAACTGAAATCAACATACCTGCATACGTCTCGATCACCTCATCAAGTATGGCATAGACTTCTTCTGCAGTTTCAACTTCAACGAGCCTTGTACGGAAGGGTTTAAAATCAGGAATACCTTTAAAATAATTTGTGTAGTGTCTGCGCATTTCAAAAATTCCGAGGCGCGGACCTTTCCATCGCATAGAAAAATCGACATGCTTCTTGGTTACACGAACACGCTCTGCCATATCCGGTGCACTGAGTTTGCCTCCGGTTTGTAAAAAATATTTGATCTCGTTGAATATCCATGGATAACCAATCGCTGCACGACCAATCATTACACCATCAACTCCATAACGGTTCTTATATTCCAATGCTTTTTCAGGAGTATCAATATCACCATTGCCGAAAATCGGAATATGCATGCGCGGATTTTCTTTAATTTTTCCAATCAAAGTCCAATCAGCAGGGCCTTTATACATTTGTACACGCGTACGTCCATGAACTGTCAATGCTTTGATGCCGATATCTTGCAAGCGCTCGGCAACTTCTACAATATTTTTGGTGTGATCATCCCAACCCAAACGGGTCTTAACTGTAACCGGAAGGTGGGTAGCCTTTACAACCTCAGCCGTCATGCTCACCATTTTTGGAATATCCTGAAGTAAGGCAGCCCCCGCACCGCGACAAGCCACGGCTTTCACCGGACAACCATAATTAATATCAATCAAATCAGGGTTAACAGCAGTGGCAATCTCTGCCGATTGCACCATATTACCGATATCGCCTCCAAAAAGCTGAATTCCAATGGGGCGCTCATATTCAAAAATATCCAGCTTCTGGCGACTTTTAGCCGCATCACGAATCAAACCTTCAGAAGAAATGAACTCCGTATACATTAGATCAGCCCCACCCTCTTTACAAACGGCACGAAAAGGCGGATCGCTCACGTCTTCCATGGGCGCGAGGAGTAGCGGAAAATCACCTAGTTCTATTTGACCTATTTTTGCCATATTAGCGCGCAAATTTAACCAGTATTTGTGGATTAACCTTATGCTGAGTTGAACTGACCAGATGACCGATTTAGAGAACGAATTGAACCGCCCCTTTCAAACACTCAGGCCGAAGCCCTTTGCTGTAATTGCTATAACAATGGGAGTTGTATTAATTGGTTTTCAGGTGATCGGTCCGCTGATCGGGCTCTTTCTTTATGCTCCCTTTTATTCTGGGAATATAATGGCCATGACCAATGCGGTGCAAAACCCAATGCAGCATCCCGAAATAAAAATGTTGTTGTTCGTAATGCAAGGTGTTGGAGCATGCTTTGGATTGATCTTAATACCTTTCTTCATTCGTAGATGGAGTAGGACCGAAGAAAAGATTTTTAAACAGCCATTTTATATTCTTCCCTTCACATTAGTGATTCTGATTGTCATTGTTTTCATGGGCTTGAACTCCATCTTTATTGAGTGGAATCAAAATTTCAAATTTCCGGAGGCCTTGGGTGGGTTGGAAGAGTCATTGCGTTCGATGGAGAATCAACTTACTGAACTAACAGCTTACCTCACAACTTTTGATTCAACCTCTCAAGTTGTTGTTGCCTTTATTGTGATTGCTATATTACCTGCTATCGGTGAAGAACTTGTGTTCCGAGGAATTTTACAGAAAGAATTATTTCGCGGCACAAAAAATATTCATCTCTCCATCTGGATTGCAGCAGCCATCTTCAGTGGCATACACATGCAGTTCTATGGATTTGTTCCCCGCATGTTGTTAGGCGCTTTGTTTGGCTATCTGTATCATTGGTCAAGTAATCTAACATTGTCTATGCTTGCGCATTTCGTAAACAATGGGGTTACTGTAATTGCATTATACCTTCATCAGCAAAAGCTAATCGATATTGATATTGAAAGTACAGAGTCGGCACCGTGGCAAGCGGTACTCTTCAGTGCTATCTTTACAGCATTGTTACTTTACACTTTCAGAAAATTCTATCAGCAAAAAAATCTAACGACAACTGTGTGAGTTCACCTTTATCCAAATACAATAATCTTACCCAACGTATTATCACGGGTCTGGCAGGTTCTGCAGGAGTAATTACTGCAGTTTGTCTTAGTGAGTGGTCATACTTTGCTGTTTTCTTTATCCTTGCTCTTTTCGCATTGTTGGAGTTTTACAAACTTGTTGGGTTGGATGGCATGCTGCCACTCAAAACGTTTGGCACCATTTGCGGCCTTTTGATTTTCACGCTTTCATTTTTGATTGAAGATAAATTGATTTCATATCGGTATTATTTCTTGATCTTCCCGATGATCTCATGCGTCTTCCTCATTAAGCTTTATAAAAAATTTGAGCGCAAGCCCTTTACCAATATTGCCATTACCATTCTTGGAATTTTCTACGTAGCAGTTCCCATTTCATTGCTAAACATTGCGGCCTTTGAAAACGGCACATACAACTTTGAAATTATTTTTGGTTGTCTTTTTATTCTGTGGGCCAGCGACACCGGAGCATATTTTGCAGGAACATTATTTGGTAAGCGGAAATTATTTGAACGCATCTCACCAAAAAAATCATGGGAAGGTTTCTTTGGAGGTGCTGCTCTTGCATTAGTATTCACGTATGGCATCGCATACTACTTTCATTCACTTGCATTTTGGCAGTGGGCAGTTGTTGGTGTTATCATCATTGTTGGTGGAACACTGGGTGATCTTGTCGAATCACTTTTAAAACGCAGCATCGAAATAAAAGACTCAGGTGATAGCTTACCGGGCCACGGTGGTTTTCTCGATCGCTTTGATGGTTTGCTCATCTCGGCACCTTTCATCGTAGCCTTTCTGGAGATTTTTTAATATGTATTTTCAGTTAGCTGCTTTCTTTCACAAGCTTGCGAAAGAAAACAGCTAACTGAAAATCATACTCGACACTAAATTACCTTTCTGAAAATGAATACAAAAGTTGTCATGACGGCCAGTTCAATATCGCTCGGTTTAGCCGGAATCCTCTTAACGTTTATGCCTGCAGAGATTTTACATTGGGCCAACCTTGAAGATGCTAAAGCTTTAACGTTGATGGTTCAAATTTTAGGAGCGCTTTATTTCTCCTATGCCATGCTCAATTGGATGTCGAAAGGAAACTTAATTGGTGGTATTTACAATCGACCTGCTGCCGTGGCAAACTTTACGCATTATTTAATAGCCGGCCTTGCTTTGATTAAAGGTGTAACATCTATCCCAAATACACCAATATTACTTTTGGCAATCACCATTCTTTATTGTGTTTTTGCAATCGCCTTCGGACTTATCCTTTTCCGACATCCATTGCCGGATAAGAAAATAGAGTAGTAAGAACAATAATGTTCATCAATGCATTCAGTACTGAAAAATACTTTTTAGACGCGCGTATCGGTTAACTAAGCTGTAACTTGCTTTCATGAACATTGCGGGTTACATCGAACATACTAATCTAAGTCCAACACTCACTATTCATGAAATTGACAAGCTCGTTGAAGAAGCAAAACAATTCGGTTTTTTAGGAATTTGTGTGCCTCCATTTTGGGTAAAGCGCGCGCAACGTGAAATCGGAAAAGAAAAAATTATTTTAGTTACGGTTGCAGGTTTCCCATTAGGTTATAGCATGACCGAAACCAAGCTGGATGAAATGAAGCGCGCCATCGATAACGGTGCTGACGAAATCGATGTAGTTTGGAATATCTCTTCCTTCAAAACCGGCATACCCTGGACTAAAATAGAACTAGCGAAATGCAGTAAGCTTGCACACGATCATCAGAAGATTGTAAAAGTAATCATTGAGACTGCGTATCTTTCAGAAACCGAACTGGAGCAGGCGTGTAAACTATGTGCCGATGCCGGAGCGGATTTTGTAAAAACTTCTACCGGCTTTGCACCCAGCGGAGCAAAAGTAGAAGATGTAAAACGAATGAGAGAATTTCTTCCACACAACGTAGGCATTAAAGCTTCGGGCGGAATCAAGACCCTTGAACAAACACTGGCCTTAATTAAAGAAGGTGCCGACCGTATCGGAACTTCTTCCGGCATTGCTATCCTCAACGAAACTACCACCAAACCCTGATTACATAATGAGTTTATTTTTAACCTCTGTTTTCCCAACGGAAAATGAAATTCCTGAGCCCTACAAAATTACAGGTGCCATTGAGCAGCGTGAGTATTTAATTGATGGCGAATTAAAACTGTGGCATGGAAGCCTTAATCCGGTTTTAAGTCCGGTATGTGTAAGAGATGTAAATACCTATACTCAAAAAACAATTGGAAGTACTCCCTTGCTTACTTCAAAAGAATCGCTTGAAGCATTGGATGCGGCAGTAAAAGCGTATGAACTTGGTCACGGACTTTGGCCAACCATGAGTGTAACCGAGCGTATTGAATGCGTAGAGAAGTTTCTGGCAGCTATGCGATTGAAACGAACTGAGGTGGTGAAGTTGTTGATGTGGGAGATTGGCAAATCATTAAAAGATTCAGAAAAAGAATTTGATCGCACCTGCGATTACATTGTCGATACGATTAAAGGATATAAAGAACTCGATCGCGTTTCAGCAAAGCTCATTGAAGAACAAGGCTTCATGGCGCAGATCAGACGTGTACCGATTGGCGTTGCCCTTTGTATGGGGCCATACAATTATCCGTTAAATGAAACTTTCACAACGTTAATACCTGCACTCATTATGGGTAACACTGTTGTGTTCAAGCCAGCGAAGTATGGTGTATTGTTGATTCGTCCGTTATTGGAAGCGTTCCGTGATAGTTTTCCAAAAGGTGTAATTAATATTATTTACGGTCGTGGTCGCGAGACGGTTGGTGCATTAATGGAAACGGGTAAGATCGATGTGTTTGCATTTATAGGAACAAATAAGGGAGCAAATGAATTGAAGAAGCTTCATCCAAAATTACATCGGCTCAAAGCTATTCTTGGATTAGATGCGAAGAATCCTGCCATCGTTTTATCCGATGCGGATATTGATAACGCAGTGAATGAATGTATCATGGGTTCACTCTCGTTCAATGGACAGCGATGCACCGCTTTAAAAATTCTTTTTGTTCACGATTCAATCATTGAAACCTTTGTAAAGAAATTTAATGAGCAGGTGAAGAAACTAAAACCAGGTATGCCCTGGGATAGTGGTGTTGGATTAACTCCATTACCAGAACCCGGTAAAGTCGATTTCCTTCGCGATTTGGTTGACGATGCAAAGAAGAATGGCGCTAACATTGTAAATGAAAATGGTGGAGAATATTTAGAAACATTTTTCTACCCTGCTGTACTCTATCCGGTAAATAGTAAAATGAAAATTTATAGTGAAGAGCAATTTGGTCCTGTGGTACCCATTGTATCTTTCTCCGATGACAACGAGCCGATTGAATATGTAGTGAATTCTAACTTCGGGCAACAGGTTAGTATTTTTGGAACGGATTCGAAACGCATCGCCAAGCTTATGGATGCATTTGTCAACCAAGTCGGTCGTATCAATTTAAATGCGCAGAGCCAGCGCGGGCCAGACACATTTCCATTTAATGGAAGAAAAGATTCTGCTGAAGGTACTTTGTCCATTGCAGATGCGCTACGTGTATTTTCTATTCGCACAATTGTTGCTACTAAAAATACAGATGAGAACATTCAAATCATCAGCAACATTATCCGCAATCGCGAATCGGCCTTTTTAAGTACTGATTATATTTTTTAGAATCAAATTCTTTGTGAACCTTAGTGACTTGGTGTCTTTGTGGCCTGACTCTTTTTCGCCACGAAGACACCAGGGCAAAGAATCACGAAGTTAGTAGCTCACACCTTTGATCTTTCGGAATAAGGTAATTGCATTTCGATCGGTCAATCCTGAAATGAAGTCGATAATTTGACGCAACATCAAATACACATTTTCTGGATGCACAAGAATTGTAGCACGAATTTCCTCTGGCAACAACAATTGCAGGTTTTGATATTTTCTGGATTGTGTTCCCCGAATCAAATAGAACCCAGCTTTTGTAAATTCCTCCAGTAATCCAGGCAGCACTTCATGTCCAGCAGCTTCAATTTCTACTACTTGTCGCGCGCGGTAAATTTTTTCAATGGATACTTTAATGATTTCTTTCAATCCGTTTTTAGATTGACAATGATCTGCTAAAGCCTGATCAAATTTTCCGGCAAGAATATTTTCTTCGTTATCTAAAAAAAGAGAAGAGCATTCGTCCATTAAATCACCAATAGCCAAAGCACGCAGGTATCCAATCTTTTCCTGTTGACTCGCGAGATGGGGAAGCTTACCTAGTTTCGATTTATTTTTTGTGAGCACACCTTCAAATAAATTTCGGGCATCTTCATAGCTCACCAAACCCAAACTACATCCATCTTCTAAATCTATAATGCTATAACAAATATCATCAGCCGCCTCTACTAAAAATGCCAAGGGATGTCTGTTGGAAACATAATCGGAAGCTTGTATCAATTCGAGTTGACTGGCCACCTCCTTAAAAATTTCTTTTTCAGATTGAAAGAATCCAAATTTCTTTTGACTGCGTTTCAATTTATCCCGTTGAGGAAAAAATGAAGGACAAGGATATTTTGTGAACGCACCTAATGTAGCAAACGTCAACTTCAATCCGTACTGGTTTTTGTTCAGAATGCGAAAGCCCTGTGCATTACCTTCAAACTTAATCAGGTCACTCCACTCCTCTTCACTTACTAAAGCCTTAAACGATTGGCCTTGCGGATGGTGAAGAAAAAAATCAGAGATCGAATCTTCACCAGCATGACCAAACGGTGGATTACCCAAATCATGCGCCAATGAAGCTGCCGCTACGATCGCTCCAAAATCAAACAAAGAAAAATTTGAATTTAGTTCTGAATGTCTCTTTAAGATTTCTTCTCCAACACGCTTACCTAATGAACGACCAACACTGGAAACTTCAAGACTGTGTGTTAAGCGCGTGTGGACGAAATCCTGCTCCGGCAAAGGATGAACCTGTGTTTTATCTTGAAGCCTTCGAAAAGGATGGGAGAAAATTATACGGTCGTAATCTTGCTCAAACGCACTACGTGATGGTTCGGTATTCGTCACTGGTTTTTGTCCGGTGCGTTGAGAAGACAAGAGTTGATGCCACTTCATGGATAATTCAGATAAGCCGTAGTCCTTTAATGAATTTAAAGTCCTTGGCGTTTAAGGTGTAAAGAGGAATGTCAAAAACGAGTGAGGTTGATGCAATCAACGCATCTTGAATTTGCAGTTTATGACTTAAGGTATAATTCTTAATAAGGTTTAGATGGGTATTACTTACTTCAGAGGTAAGAGGGAATACAATAAGGTTATCAATAAATTGAATAATCGTTGCAAGGTGCTTTTTGTCCCTTGCACCTACAAGCATCTCACTGGCGCTAACTGCACTTACTGCAATATTTTGAAACCCAATCGCTAAAAGATTCTTTTTAATTGCATCGTTACCTCGATCCAGAAATTCAATTAATATATCGGTATCGCAAAGTACTAACTCCGTTTTTTCCATGAGATCGAACGAAGGTGTTCTTTACTGATTAATTGCCCTTTCATCGAACCGGCAAAGCCTAGGAATTCTTCCTTTGACTTGAATTTAGCTTTCCCTAAATTTTTCCGCAAAGTCGCTTTGTCTTCTTTCACTTCAACATCCAATCTGGAGAGAAGTTCTTTAATAAACTTAGCGTCCTTTTCATTTCGAATATTGATCACCAATGTTTCCATTAACCAAAGGTATTAAATTATTTCGGGTGTTTGTAAATGAAAATTACTCCTTCAATACAAAATCAATACACATTACTGCCGCCATAATGAGTTGGCGTAATGGATGATTCTCAGGAACTTCATTGCTGATTTGTAAAACGTAATTATCAGCAGAGGTAAAAAGTTCTTTGCCAAGACCTGCCCATTTTTTTGTTACGGTCGCAAACTCTTTTCCATCATTTGAAACAAAACGAAAATCCCAACTGGTCCATTTACCTTTCAGCATACATAAAGGACGCTCGCTCGCATCAAGCACTTCGAATTTACCTCCTATACTAAAAAATTTCTGTTTGAATTTACCAATCATAATTCCATTTTCATCCAATACTTCCACAGAAGAAAGAAAAAAAGATACACCTCGTTTTACCGTCAATACCTTTTCACCGGCAGTTGTTTTAATTTCAATATTAAAAGGAGTCATGCGCTTGTAATCCGTGAAGCGCAACATCTTAGTAAAGAAACCAAGATTCTCTTCGCGACAGTTCAATACAATCTGCTTTGTCTCCGGATCGTAAATGTCGAAGTTACTGGCCGCTTTGAAAATGGCGGTGTGTTCCTTTACGAAAAAAGTGTTTCTATTTAAAGTTGAATTCATAGTGTTTATAAACGTCTTATTTGGTTTTCACTTAATAGGATCCTGATTCAACAATTTCGTTGAGACGCTAAAAAAGAATGATTCTTTGTAAGCGTAAGGTTTGAATATGAAGAATTAGCGCAACAGCACCCGAAATAATAATAACACTTAGCCTGTATTATTATATCCTTCTCAAGATGTTATTGATCGAACATGATTCAATTAGCTGCGCACGCACGTCTTCAATCTTCACACGCTCTTGTTTCATTGTATCGCGATCACGGATGGTTACGGTATTGTCTTCTAATGTCTGGTGATCAATAGTAATACAATACGGAGTACCAATCGCATCCTGACGTCTGTAGCGTTTTCCGATTGCATCTTTCTCTTCATAGAAACACTTGAGATCGAACTTCAATACATTCATGATCTCCATTGCTTTTTCAGGAAGTCCATCTTTCTTCATCAAAGGCAGAATAGCCACCTTGTTTGGTGCAAGAGGTGCAGGTATTTTCAAGACCACGCGCTCACTTCCGTCTTCGAGTTTTTCTTCTGTGTAGCATTTCGAAAGAATGGACA
Organism: Chryseolinea sp.; assembly: GCA_031412655.1. GTDB lineage: Bacteria > Bacteroidota > Bacteroidia > Cytophagales > Cyclobacteriaceae > Chryseolinea. The sequence goes on along the minus strand of JANODK010000223.1, from coordinate 1,461 downwards.
AGAACATGCGATCCAAACCAACAGAAGTCTCTACTACATAGGGTATGTAGTTTTTATTTTCTTCTGAATCGAAGTATTGTAACTTTTTACCAGAGAATTTTTCGTGGCTCTTCAAATCATGATCCGTGCGTGAGTGAATACCTTCCAATTCTTTAAATCCAAAAGGGAAATTAAATTGAATATCACAAGCCGCATTGGCGTAGAAAGCCAAATTTAAGTGATCATGGAAGCGATAGTTATCAGCACCAAGACCGAGAGCCTGATGCCATTTCATTCTTTTTTCTTTCCAGAATTCATACCATTTACCTTCCTCACCTGGCTTTACAAAGAATTGCATTTCCATTTGTTCAAATTCACGCATACGAAAAATGAACTGACGTGCTACAATTTCATTGCGGAAAGCTTTTCCAATTTGCGCAATCCCGAAAGGGATTTTCATTCTTCCGGTTTTTTGAACGTTCAGAAAGTTTACAAAAATACCTTGTGCGGTTTCTGGTCGTAAATAAATCTTGTTTGCATCCTCAGCAACCGAACCCATTTCAGTAGAGAACATCAAGTTGAATTGACGTACATCCGTCCAGTTTTTAGTTCCGGATACTGGGTCTGCAATATCTAAGTCTACAATGATTTGTTTCATCGTGGCCATATCGGCACTGCTCATCGCTGCTTTCATGCGCGCATTAGTATCATCAATTTTTTGCTGATATTCCATCGTGCGCGGATTGGTCGAGATGAATTTCTCGCGATCGAAAGAATCACCAAAACGTTTGGCTGCCTTTTCTACTTCCTTCTCAATCTTGTCTTCCATCTTGCTGATGGCATCTTCAATCAACACATCGGCACGGTAACGTTTATTTGAATCTTTGTTATCCAGCATTGGATCGCTAAAAGCATCCACGTGACCAGAAGCTTTCCAAATGGTGGGATGCATGAAAATGGCAGAGTCGATGCCAACGATGTTATCGTGAAGCAGCGTCATGAACTTCCACCAGTATTCCTTGATATTATTTTTTAGTTCGGCCCCGTTTTGCCCATAATCGTATACCGCGCTGAGACCATCATAAATTTCACTGGAAGGGAAAATAAAGCCGTACTCCTTGGAGTGAGCTATTACATTTTTAAAAATATTGTCGTCCTGATTTGCCATAGGGGGCAAAGATAATATTAGTCGACAGTCTATAGACGGCTATGCGGTTTTTTTTGAAAATGGAATGGTCTTAACGCCCGTTCGGTTGCTTACCTTAAAAATAGGTATCTAACTGGGTAATGTAACGGTGAAGGTCGCACCCTTGCCTGGAGATGATTCCAGTTGAATAGATCCGGAAAGTTTAGTTATGGTTTCTTTGACAATGTAAAGTCCAAGGCCCGATCCTTCTGCGCGATCATTGGCGCGATAGAACATATCGAAAATTTTACCTTGATACTCTAGCGCAATACCAGGACCATTGTCAGACACAGTAA
>JANODK010000222.1:0-23153 GCA_031412655.1 Chryseolinea sp. | reverse complement strand
AATCTCACTAAAAAGTACTTTCTATCGAACAAACACTGAATCTACTGGCCAACCACACCGCAGCTACAGGCTTCGACCTTGCCTAGTTGACTGTTTTGGGATTTAACGTCAATAATTTTGCAAACTTCCGCTTTACCTCTTTCTTTGGCCTTAGCCTAAAAACAACAGAATGACAGAATCTCTCTTTCTCAAAAATCTCTGGTATTTCGCCATGCATGGCTCCTTTCTGGAGAGAGGGAAACTCGTGGGAAAGGAAATCCTTGGAGAACGTATCGTATTTGGGCGAGATGAGAATAATGAGCCGTTTGCTTTAAAGGATAATTGCCCTCATCGTGGTGTACCGCTTTCAAAGGGATGGTATGATGGCAAAATAATTCAATGCTGTTATCACGGTTGGAAGTTTGACCATACTGGAGCCTGTCAGGAAATTCCCGCTTTGGCGGATGGAAACTTTGACACCACGAAGATTAAAGTGTTTAAATATCCCTGCAAAGAAATAAACGGAACGGTCTGGATTTACATTCCTCAAAACAAAACGCAACTTCAAGGTGCAGAAGAACACCTGCCCGATTTGTTAGCACCGGCTGATAAGAAGTTTTTGTTTGTTGAAAAGGTAACGATGCCGAGCAACATTGATCATTCTGTTATTGGTTTGATTGATCCGGCTCATGTTACATTTGTTCATCAGTCGTGGTATTGGCGATCGGCAAAAAAATTAAAGAAGAAAGAAAAGAAATTTGAACCTGCTGATCTTGGATTTAAAATGGTTCGTCACGTTCCATCATCCAATTCAAAAGGATATTCAATTTTAAAAGGTGGCACATCAACGGAAATTAATTTTCAACTTCCGGGAAATCGCTTTGAACATATACAGGTAGGAAGCAATGAAGTTATTTCGATTACCTGCCTTACGCCTATCAATGAAAATGAAACGGAACTGAATCACATCTTCTTCACCTCGCTCAGCTTTGTTAAATTCATTTGGTGGCCATTGCGTTATTTAGGCAAACAATTTATACACCAGGATTTAGGCGTGTTTCGTAAACTTAACGAAGGACTTGAAACGAAACCCACCTTAATGTTGCTGGGTGAACCTGATGCGCAAGCGCGTTGGTATCACGAGCTGAAACGTCAATGGGATTTGTCGCAACAAAATAAAACACCTTTTGTTAATCCGGTTAAACCGCAAACCCTACATTGGATTACCTAGTGAGGTTATACTATTCTATTTTATGGGTTCGTTAAATTACTGGCCACACGCTTCACGCTTCAGGCCGCAAGCTTGTAGCCTGAAGCGTGAAGCTTGTGGCCTTTATAAAAAAAACCACATGTATAAACTAGCATTTGCTTTCACATTTATAACATTCCTTACGCAGGCACAAAAAGAAATCCGCACCTACTACAAGGAGGTACCCAAACATCCTGTAGAGGAAATCTACTTTGTAGCGAATGATGATCCTGAAAAAATGATTGGTAAATATCAGCGCTTCTATGAAAATGGAAATGTGATGGTAGAAGGCAATTTTGATGATGGAAAAAAATCAGGGCTCTTTACCGAGTATCATGAACAGGGGAAACCTTCCCGAAAGCTAGTCTATGTAAATGGTTTGCGACATGGTGCTGTAGAGGTATTTGATGAAGATGGCAATCCAATTCAAAAAGCCTATTATCAAAATGATATTCTAACCGATAGTATTCAACTCTATTTTGCGAGTGGTGTGGTGCGGGGTAAAACCAATTTTGTAAAAGGAAAGCCTGAGGGACTGGTTAAAGAATATTATCTCAACAGCAAAATCAAAAAAGAAATCAGTTACAAAAAGGGAAAACCAAACGGAATTGCGCGTACCTATTTTGAAAACGGAAAAATAGAAACCGAAGCAAATTATCTGAATGGAATATTAACCAGTTTTTATAAAACCTACTACATCAACGGCCAGCTTGAAACGGTTTCCACCATGGAAGAAGGTTCTAAAAACGGAGCGTATAAAAGCTACGATATGGAAGGACATCTTCTGTTAGAAGGTGGTTTTCTTTACAGCAAACTTCATGGTGATAACATCGGATATTTTTCGAACGGAACAGTTCAACATCGCTATCATTATAAAGAAGGAAAGAAGACCGGAACAAACTTCGATTATTTTCCTTCCGGAAAGCAAAAACGCAAAGAGACAGTAGCTTCGAATGGAGTTGATTCCTCCGTTGAAGAATACAATGAAGCTGGTGTATTACTTTCAGAAAAGAAACTCAGAAATGAAAAACCCCATGGTAAATGGGTAATGTATTTCGAGGATGGAAAAACAGCGCACAGTATAGAAACGTATGAGAATGGAAAGCTCCACGGCATACGATCTACTTACTATGCTTCAGGGAAGATTCAGAAGGAAGAAACACTGGCTTTCAATTTATTAGCCGGTCCGTTTAAGACCTATTACGAAGATGGAGCAGTTGAAACTACTGGTGAATACAAATCAAATCGCAAGCATGGATTATTCACAATCTATTTTCCTTCTGGCATCATTCAAGAACAAGGAGAATACATAGCTGATAAGAAGCACAAACAGTGGAAAGTGTTTGATGATAAAGGAATTTTAATTCGTACTGACACTTATAAGGCTGGTGTTTTGATTGAATCAAAGGAGAATAAATAAAAACTTAAGATAACGACTGACCAGAAATCTCACTTCCGAATCACTTCATTATTTTCCGTAATCTCAAACGCGTAATCAATTCCTTCAAACGTTTTTTGGTTAACACATCGAACCAGAAAGTTCCGAATACCCATTGCCACATACATATCAACTTCGATGCGTTGGTTTGCATCATACATCTTATTGAATTCAAATGATGATTTTTTCAGAAGCTGGTTGTTTGTTTTGTTAATTAGTATAACAAAAATGGGTGTCCCTTTCTTGTAATCAAGGGAAACATCTAACGTTAAAGAGGGCTTGGGTTTAGATTGCGGATAAAACTTTATAGCTTGTTGTGTGAGTATTTCTTTCATACCTCCATCAAAAATCCCTACAATATCATAAAGGTATGTTCCATCTGCTGATAGCGTATCTTGTAAACTATAATTCAATTGCGCTGTTCCCAATGCATTACGCTCCATGAGAACATGTCTTACAAAAACAGGTTTCAGATTACTGTTAAACCTTCGTTGAATTTCAAAACCTCTCAATTCATTTGCTATTCCCTGACTTGCTTTCCAATCAAGTGTAACAATTTTATCAGCTTGATGGCTGGTGAACTCCAATGTATCCAAATTTTTAGCATTAAGATTAAGTCCGCTTGGTGTTGAACTAAACTGTATATTAAACGTACAGAAGTCGTCCAGAAAACCATCAATGTTTACCAAATATTTTTCATTCTCTTTAATCGAATCAAGTTCAATAAAAATATCTTGCTGCCTGATCTGCGCTATGCATTGTAAAACTTTATAGGTTTTAATCTTACAAGGATTACCTTCAATTATAAGAGCCTGAATTCCTCTTGCATCTCGGCAAGCTTGAGAAGATACATTCAGATAATATTTTCCTGATCTCGGAACACTGAACGTAAACCACTGGTCATTATGATACTGAATACATTTACTGGTGATGGCTTTATTTACACACGCCCACTCAACCGAATTATGGTTTGTTGATGATGATATATGATCTCCATCCAGAATTAATTCAGATCGATCCTTAATCCCATCATTTGTAACTTGTGCAGTAGACAACCCAACTGTGAGCCAAGCTATAAAAAGAGTAACTACTAGAAACTTGAAGAAAATATTGTTCATGAGGTGACTTCCTTATAATTCAATTGCTGATCAATTAGTTTAGAATTATTAACCTAGGATTATAATAAGAATTAAGTTTATTTATTTCGCAATAACTTCTTCGGGTCTTTCTCAGTTGGAAAGAAATCGGTTATGTAAATGGTCTTCGTTATTTGATCAACATAGTAAATGATCTTTACTTCAGCTCTGGGTGTTCGTTTAAACAAAATGTAACGATAGATATTTTTCCTTTTTAATAACTTCTTCTCTATTGTTCCCCGGTGGTAAAGTTGATTAAGGCTTAAAGCTAACTCGTGAAGTTCTGTCGCAACTTCCTCTGCCCTGTCAAAGGACATGTGTTCGTAAAGATATTCAACCACTTCATAGAAAAAGATTTCAGCAGAAGCAGTGATTACGGTTTTATAATAGTCCGCTTTTTCTTTTTCCAACGTTCAAATTCTTTTGCAAACTGTGATGCTTCTATTACTCTTCCTGAATCTATATCACGCTCTGACGCTTCAGCCCGAAACTGCATCTCTTTTTCTTCGTCCGTCTTTAACTCTTCGATCCCACTTAAAAGCTTTTTAATGTAGGCCAACACTTTGATCTGATGCTTTTCTTCCAGCATTACCAGGTGGCTGATCAGTTCTTTGCTTATGGCATTATCCATCTTCATAATTCCTCTGTATGATTTCAAAGTTAAGTATTTAACCATTTAAACTTCTTACGGAGAATGTCCTTTTTTTGAAGAAAGAGGCAAATACAAAGTCGAAAAAACATAAAGAATGAGGCTCTTGATGAGACGGTAAATTTGATAAGAACTGTTACTTTTAAGCCCGGAATCGTGATTGACACGAACATAAACATGCAGGCAATAAAAGAGACTCACTTCAAATTCCCCAACCAGACTGGTTTTTACAAAGGTAAGGTTCGCGATGTATACTACTTCGGAGAACTGATGGCCATGGTTGCCACCGATCGCATCTCCGCTTTTGATGTGATCCTGCCGAAAGCCATTCCCGATAAGGGCAGGGTGTTGAACCAGATCGCTGCCTTTAATCTTAACGCTACAAAAGACATCGTTCCCAACTGGGTTATTGCTACTCCCGATCAGAATGTAACAATCGGTTTTAAGTGTGAGACTTTTGCTGTTGAAATGGTAGTGCGTGGATATTTAGCGGGCCACGCAGCACGCGAATACAAAGCAGGTAAAAGATTACTCTGCGGAGTGACTCTTCCGGAAGGTTTAAAAGAAAATGATAAACTCCCCCACCCGATTATTACACCAACAACAAAGGCAAGCGTTGGGCATGACGAGGACATTTCCCGTGAGGACATTTTAAAACGCGGAATTGTAAGCGAGGCTGATTATAAAGTATTGGAAGATTATACCCTCAAACTTTTCAAACGCGGAACTGAACTAGCAGCAGAACGCGGACTCATTTTAGTCGATACGAAATATGAGTTTGGTAAACACAACAACACCATTTACCTGATTGATGAAGTCCATACGCCTGACTCATCCCGCTATTTTTATAATGAAGGGTATGAGGCTCGGCAGAAAACAGGGGATGCACAAAAGCAACTCTCAAAAGAATTTGTGCGCCAATGGTTAATTGAAAATGGATTCCAGGGAAAAGATGGTCAAAGTGTGCCGGAGATGACCCCGGAAATCGTTTTCTCCATTTCTACCCGTTATCAGGAATTATATGAGCAAATGAGAGGTGAAACGCTTACGGCCATTGATTACAGCCAGATTGACCAAAGAATTGAACGCAGCATCCGCGATTCGATAAATTCCGTTAACTTGGAGACCAAGAAAAACAAGTAAAAAAGGATATATGAAGTACACGATTGACAAATTAGAGAAGTACAGCTTGTTGCGCCTGCACGAAGAGAAGTTGGATTCAAGCGTTGCCCCGGGATTGAAATCGGAATTGATTACCCTACATGCCGAAGGCGTGATAAACATTATACTTGATCTGGCTGAAGTGAAATACACTGACTCTTCCGGATTGAGCGCGTTACTGGTAGGTAATCGCATTATGCAGGAAGATGGTGGGATTTTTATCCTTACTTCTTTATCCGAGCACACCATGAAGCTGATCAAAATTTCTCAACTCGATAGCGTGCTCAATATCTTACCTAAAAACGAAGAGGCGATTGATGCGGTGTTTATGCATGAAATTGAAAAAGACCTGAAAGATCCGGATGGAAATTAACAGGTTGAATAATACTTTACGAAACCAAAGCTCATAAGGCTTTGGTTTTTTATTTTTAGAACTGAATACAATCCATTGAGTTTCTCCATTACCATTTTAGGTTCCAGTGGCGCAATGCCGGCTTACGGTCGACATCCTTCTGCACAATTGGTTGAGATACAAAATAGACTCTTCCTCGTGGATTGTGGTGAAGCTGTGCAAATTCAGCTAATGCGTTTTCAGGCGAACTACCTTCGCATCAATCATATATTTATTAGCCATTTACACGGTGATCATTATTTGGGTTTGATGGGTTTGATCTTCACGATGCATTTGCATAAAAGAGAAACAGAACTGCATATCTATAGTCACAAAGGATTGGATGAAATCATTACCACTCACTTTCGATATTCACAATCAGCACCCAGCTTCAAAATCATTTTCCACCGACTGGAGAAAGATATAAGAGGAATCATATTCGAGGATAATGCAATTACGGTTGAGACCATTCCACTAAAACATAAGTTAACTTGCTCCGGATTTCTCTTTAAAGAAAAACCAAAACCAAGAAGGATTGACAAAACAACCTTACCAGAAGGGTTGTTAATCAGCCAAATTGCAAATTTGAAAAAGGGAGAAGATGTGCGAGACAGTGATGGCAACATCCTTTACAAAAATGAAGCACTTACCTTATCGCCAAGGAAGTCACGAAGCTATGCTTATTGTTCCGATACTGCTTTCAAAGAAGATATAATTGATCAGATACGATCTATTGATGTATTATATCACGAAGCTACCTTTACAACGGAAGAAGAAGCAAAGGCAATTGAAACCAAACACAGTACTGCGTCACAAGCCGCTACTATTGCCAAGCGAGCGAGTGTTACCAAACTCTTAGTTGGGCATTTTTCAGCACGTTATAAAGATTTAGAACCAATCCTCACCGAGGCAAAAGCAATATTTCCAAATACCGTATTAGCTTTAGAAGGAGAAAAATTTACCATTCAGGAATAATAGCACATCGATGGAAAACTTACTCGCACAGAAAAAAAACAAACTCTTCTTAATACTTGCCAGCATTGTCATTTCCAATGCGATCTTAGCAGAGATCATTGGCGTGAAAATATTTTCTGCTGAAGCAACAGTAGGGTTAAATCCAGTACACTTCAATATTTTGGGATTCGTAATGGATTTCAACCTGACTGCAGGTGCTGTGATCTGGCCTGTTGTTTTTATTACCACCGATTTAATAAACGAATACTTTGGTAAGCCTGGAGTGAAGCTTATAAGTTACCTTGCTGCGATTCTCATCGCCTACGCATTTGTTGTGCTGTTCATTACCATGAAATTATCACCAGCCGATTTCTGGTTGGAAACAAACAACAAAGATAGCGCAGGTAATTTTTTCAATATCAATTTTGCCTTTAACAAACTTTTCGGACAAGGGCAACGCATCATCATTGGATCACTAAGTGCATTCTTGATTGGTCAGCTTGTTGATGTTTTTGTTTTTCAAAAACTCAGACAAGTGACAGGTCCAAAAATGCTTTGGCTTCGTGCAACTGGTTCTACACTGGTGTCACAACTCGTTGATAGTTTTGTTGTATTATATATTGCATTTGCTGGTACCTACACAAACGATCAAATCAATGCCATGGGTATCACCAATTACATCTATAAATTCTCAGTGGCCATTTTACTTACGCCCGTTATCTACATTGGTCATTCGATGATTGATCGTTATCTTGGCAAAGACAATGCTGAGAAGATTTCAGAAGAAGCATCGCATACGAGTAAGGGATTTTTTTAGGGTATATATATTGTTGCCTCTCATGCCTTTTGAGAGACATTAACCTTGAAAAATATTCTTTAATAATACTTCCCAATATGGGAACTTTCAACTACCTTTGATAAAATATTAAATCTTGAGAGTAATTGCTAAGAAGGTTCTCCGAGAGTTTTGGGCAAAACATCCGGACTGTGAACAGCAACTTAAATCGTGGTATCGGGAAGCGGAGAAAAGTGAATGGAAAAATACCCATGAAATAAAAAAAGAGTATCCTCCGGCAAGTATTGTTGGAGACAATAGAGTTATTTTCAATATAAAGGGAAATAACTACCGACTAATTGTTAAGATCAATTTTCACTATCAAATGATGTGGATACGTTTTATAGGAACTCATAAAGAATACGATAAAGTTGACGCGAATAAAATTTGATGACTATGAACTTAAAACCGATAAAAACAAAAAAAGACTACCAACAAGCGTTGAGAAGACTTGAAGTAATTTTTGACGCAAAAAAAGGAACTTCTCAAGGAGACGAACTTGAGATAATGGGAATACTGATCGACCAGTATGAGAATGAACATTTCCCAATCGACCTGCCTGATCCTATTGAAGCCATCAAATTCAGAATGGAACAACTTGGATATACACAGACAGATTTAGCAAAAGTAGTCGGATTAAAAAGCAGAGCAAGTGAAATACTGAGTGGAAAGAGAAAGCTATCGTTGGAGATGATCAGACAACTTCATGAAAAGCTAAATATTCCAACTGATGTTTTAATTCAAGCATACTAAACGACACAAACCATTAACAAAAACTGTGTAGATTCTTAAAGCGTTTGACAGTAAATTTCTTCAGCAACCCCGCGAGGCGCAGGGCAGGCAGTGGGACGGAGATGTAAGTACTTAAACGCATACATTTTACAGTTAAACGTTTGCCACAACTTATTTACATTGTCCATTCAACGATTGATCGCTATCTTGGAAAAGATAATGCTGAAAAAATTTCTGAAGTAGCATCGCATACGAGTAAGGTTTTTTTTAAAGTATATAATTGTGACTATTTATATTGTTAGCACCAAGATGAAAAATTTGAGTAAGTTCTTAATAATTCTATCCCTATCAATTAGCTCATGCTCCGAAACCACTAGACTAGATAGTGATGATTTTAACACGGCCGAAGAAAGAATTGAAATTTTGATGGAAGAAATTCATTCCCTTTCAGATATCAAGGACGCAGAATTTGAATTGTTTAATGTCAATGGATTTAAGAACTCAAGAATATTGTCGATTCCTGGTGCATCTTCATACGACTATAAGTTTGCAATGAAGATTGACACGGCTGACATCAGCAAGTGGAGAGAGGGGATGACAAAATTTGATCCTGAACACTATGACGACACTTGGATAAAAGAAATAGTAAAGGACAGTAAAGAAGATTGGCTTGTGACTTCTCAACCAACATACTATGTTCGAAAGGGTCTTCCTGATGGCTGGAACACAACTATTGTAGAGTTTTATTCGGAGGGAATCTTGTTCAAGAGGGTTATCACGAATTAACTTCTAGACAATGAAGCAACAGAGATTTACTAATCGGCATTAAATAAATTATTCTACTGTAATTAATTCCTTTTCCCCAGCTCATCACGAATCTTAGCCGCGCGTTCGTAATCTTCTTTATCGATCGCATCCTTCAGCAAGTCGTTTAGCTTTTCAATGGTGTAATTTTTAAAGTCATCTTTACGACCGGAGGATTCTTTCTTGACTTTGGTTTTTACCTCAGCCTTGGTTTCAGGCTTCTCTTCTTCCACTTCATCCGTTAACACAATACCGGCTTCGGCTAGAATATTTTCGTAGGTATAGATGGTTGCATCGAAACGTAATCCAATCGCGATAGCATCAGAAGGTCGTGCGTCTACTTCGGTTTTCTTTAATCCATCGGAACAGACAATCTTGGCAAAGAATACACCTTCCTTTAAATCAGAGATGACAATTTCCTCAACGGTAAAATGAAAGTTGTTGGCGAAGGCTTTGAACAAGTCGTGCGTCATCGGCCGATTCGGAATGATCTTCTCGATTTCAATCGCGATGGCCTGCGCTTCAAACATACCGATGATAATCGGTAAGCGTCTGTTCCCCTCTGTTTCGCCCAACACCAACGCAAACGATCCTGTCTGCGATTGGCTGGAAGATAAACCCAGTATTTCTAATTTTATTTTCTTCACGTCCACTCCAAATTTTTCAATCTGCACGCAGCGATGTTCTACTGTCGCAAATCACGGTTAGCTACCTGGTTTATTTTGATGCTTTAATTGCTTCAGTCAATTTAGGAATTATTTCAAAAGCATCACCCACAATTCCATAATCTGCAGCCTTAAAAAATGGCGCTTCCGGATCTTTATTGATAACAACGATGCATTTCGATGAATTTACCCCCGCCAAATGCTGAATAGCACCTGAAATTCCCACTGCGATATAAAGCTGAGGCGCCACTTTCACACCGGTTTGTCCTACGTGTTCGTGGTGTGGTCTCCAGTTCATATCCGAAACAGGCTTTGAACAACCCGTTGCTGCATGAAGGGTTTTCGCTAACTCTTCCAACATTCCCCAATTCTCTGGACCCTTCATCCCACGACCACCCGAAACAACAATGTTGGCTTCCGGAAGCAGAACTTCTCCTGTTGCTTTTTCAGATGACGTAATCTTAGTAGCAAAGTCCGCATCAACAAGCGATGTAGAATAGGTTGTTACAGAAACCGCTGAACCTACTTCTTTTATTTCGGCTGCATTTTTCTTTAGGCCCAAAACCTTCTTTTCATTTTTCAATTCAACATGAGCAAATGCCTTACCAGTATAGATGCTTCTCTTGACAAAAAATCCAGAAGATGTGTTCGGAAGTTCTACAACATTCGATGCAAGGCTCGCTCCGATTTTAGCTGCAACACGCGCAGCAACCGGAGTACCTAAAGATGAGTTAGCAAGTATCAATATATCCGCCTGCTCATCCTTCATGGCGCTTACCAATACAGAAGCATATGCCTGAATAATACCTTGATTCAGTTTACTATCAGAAGCATGAAGCACCTTCTTCGCTCCATATTTTCCTAACGCTTCCAATTCAGGTGATTCAACAGAACCCAAAGCAATAGCGGTAACTGTACCGCCCATAGCATGTGCATACACTACTGCTTCAATAGAAGTTTTCTTAATTTTTCCTTCCGCACTTTCAACAAAAACAAGTATGTTCATAATTCTAAGTTCAAGGTTCAAGGTTACAAGTTCAAGGTTAGCAATCTTAAATTTTGTGCTATACCATTCTAAATTCTATATTCTAAATCCTAAATTCTGGTTCTACAAAACTTTGGCTTCGTTCTTTAGCAACGTTACGAGTTCGCCTACATTATCAGGTGAAATCATTTTCACAGAACCCTTTGGTGCTGGCAATTCAAATTTCTGAAGTTTCACTCCGCTATCAACAGCAGATGGCTCAACAACTTTTAATGGTTTTGTTCGGGCTGACATAATACCGCGCATGTTTGGAATTTTCCATTCCGCGATTGGCTCCTGGCAACCGGCTACAAATGGAAGGTTTACTTCCAAAAACTCCTTTCCTCCTTCTATCTCGCGCGCAAGCTTTGCGGTATTACCTTCAATTTCCAATTTCATTACAGGCGAAATGGATGGCATGCCTAACATTTCACCAACAATACCGTGTACTACTCCGCTATTATAATCAATGGACTCGCGACCCATTAAAATCAAATCATATCCACCTGCTTTTGCTTGCTCTGCAATTTGGGCGGCAACAAAAAATGAATCCGTTGGTTCAGCATTTACTCGAATCGCATCATCAGCACCAATGGCCAACGCCTTGCGAATAGTTGGTTCTGTATCAGCAGAGCCAACATTGATAACTGTAACTGTGGCTCCTGAGGCTTCCTTAATTTCAATGGCACGTGCTAAAGCATAGTCATCGTAAGGGCCGATGATGAACTGAACACCATTGCTGTCGAACTTTGTATTATTGTCAGTAAAATTGATTTTGGAAGTGGTGTCAGGAACGTGGGAAATACAGACTAATATCTTCATCTTCTCGCTTTCTATTAGATTTAAACTGGTTGTGTAAACGGGTTCGAAGATACAAAAAACCCATTTCCAAACGCGAAAAATTTGAGATTTCGAATTTGATACTATCGTTTTTTGGATTTGTTTTAACCACTGAATTAAAATCCTTCGAACCACGACTTTAAGACCCATAAATTGACCCGACTTCAACAGCTTCACCAGTTTTTCTCAGACGATCCAAACGATCCGTTTAATCTTTATGCACTTGCGATTGAATATCAAAAGACGGATGTTCAAAAATCGATTGAGTTATTTGGTCAACTGGTTACTGAATCTCCTGCTTACGTTCCTACCTATTATCATTTTGGAAAACAACTTCAGGAAATGGGTGAACTTAAAAGTGCTCACAATGTTTTTGAAACCGGAATCAGATATGCGCAAGAGTTGAATGAAGCAAAAGCGCTGCGCGAGTTGAGGGCTGCGCTTCAGGAGTTAGAAGATGAGTTATGAGTTCAAGGTTCGAAGGTCGAGATTTCACCAGTAGATATTCTAGATTCTACATTCGATATTCTCTATGCGCTTAACTAACAACGATCAATGATTGCTCATTCAATTTTCCAGCGCGCCATCATCCACCCAGCAACCAATCAAATCAATTTGAGCTTGAGTAAGGGTTCTTCCACGCGGCATGTTTCTAGTCCTTGTTTCTGTTTTCATTTGAGTCGCAAATTTTTTCGCATTTGAATATTCGCTCAAATCTGGCCGGGATGAGCCATCGTGACAACCTGAAATAGCGCATGAAGTCTGAACGATGGGAAGAACATCATTACTCCAACTTGTGTCTGATTTTCCTCTTGGTATGGTGATGGACAAATTAACGGTACAACCATCAACGTCTTTCACACCAATAAAGTGATTACCTGATGACAATCCTGTAAAGGAATTAATGTCAGAGAATGCACCCCCCGAGATATTAAAAGTATAAGGAGGATTTCCATCCACAACCGTGATGGATGCTTCACCATTTCCGCCCAGGCATAAATTATCTTCCAGAATAGTCGTTGAAAAAGAAAAATTTGCTCCAACAATGGCGATGTTGTCCACTGATTTAACACATCCGTTTCCATCTTTTACAGAGACAGAATAAATTCCAGGGGCTAGTGTCATAAACCCGCCTGTAGGCTGACCAATGGTTTCATTATTCAAAAAGAATGTATAAGGTTCTTTACCTACACTTGCTTCCACAACAATAGACCCATCAGGAGTGTTGCAATTCGTTGCATCCGATTTGCTATTCAACTGGATCGTTAAATCAGTAAGCTCACAATTAAATGGCTCTGGATCATTTGAGCAGGAGGAGATCATGCCCAAGGAGATCATTATAGAAATGCCCGCAACAATCTTAAGTACACTCATCTCTCAAAAAAAATTAGATTCTTGAAAGCTAACAACGAATGCCTTTAAAAAGTTATTATCCCTTTAATCTTCAATACTCTGACTATGATAGCCTCAGGTTTCTAAAAAGGAGTATCATCATCGCCACCTCGTGGAGGTGAAGATGGTGGGTTATCAAATGTATTGAGGCGGCTTTCACGCGTGATCATTCCGGAGAACGGATTTTCGTGCGAAGAAGGAGAATCAAGATCACAAAACTTCGTGTACTTACCAATGAATTTAAGTTTAACACTTCCGGTAGAACCATTTCGGTGCTTGGCAATAATAACTTCGCCCATACCTTGTGTTGGCATACCTTCTTCATCAACTGTGATCTTATAATATTCTGGTCGGTAGAGGAACATAACAATATCCGCGTCCTGCTCAATAGAACCCGATTCACGTAAGTCAGACAATTGAGGTTTCTTATCACCACCACGCGTTTCCACACCACGACTCAACTGAGATAGAGCTAACACCGGAACGGAAAGTTCTTTTGCAATTCCTTTCAACGCACGCGAGATGGAAGCAATTTCCTGTTCACGATTACCGGCTTGTTCACCGCGCATCAATTGAAGGTAATCGATAACGATCAGTTGAACTCCGTGTTCTGCCTTTAAGCGTCTGCACTTTGCACGTAATTCCAAAATTGAAAGTGCAGGTGTATCATCTATGAAGATCGGTGCTGTTGCCAGTTTATTCGTTTTATGAACAAGCTGTGTCCACTCATGGTCGGCAAGATTTCCTCTTTTAATCTTCTCCCCTTCCAGTTCCGCTTCAGCAGAAATCATACGATTCACTAACTGGATGGAAGCCATTTCAAGTGAGAAAATGGCCACAGGAATTTTGAAGTCGACCGCTGCGTTGCGCAAAGCCGAAACCACAAAAGCAGTTTTACCCATACCCGGGCGGGCAGCAATAATAACAAGATCTGATTTTTGCCAGCCGGATGTCATGCGATCCAGTGCCGTAAATCCACTAGGAACTCCGGTCAGTCCGTCTTTATGATCTTTCAGAACTTGAAGTTCTTGTATTGCCCGCGACATGAGGTTGCGCATGTTGTCGTAATTCTTGCGCAGGTTCGAATCCGATATTTCAAAAATAGATTGTTCGGTCTTATCTAATAGCTCAAATACATCGGTTGTGTCTTCGTATGCATTGTGATGAATCTGCGAAGCGATCTGAATCAACTCACGCTTGATCGCCATCTCCATAATAACACGCGCGTGATATTCAATGTTGGCGGCCGAGCTTACCTTTGATGTTAATTCTGCAATGTAATATGCACCACCAACCAACTCAATCTTGCCTTCCTTGCGCAACTGGTTAACTACGGTACGCATGTCTACCGGTTCAGTTGCTTTGAACAACTCAACGATAGCCATGTAAATTTCTTTGTGAACTTCGGAATAGAAATGCTCCGGCTTTAAAAACTCGACAACAGCATTGAGTGCATTTTTCTCCAGCATGAGCGCACCGAGTACAACTTCTTCAAGATCAAGCGCCTGAGGTGGCAACTTTCCTAAACTTTCTGAGATGTCTCTCGGAATTAATTTATTAGTCTTGTTGCTTAACCTCAGTGACGTTGATCTTCCTTGCTCCATACAGTGGTTGTTGTACGCTCTTTAATTTTTCGTAGGGGGACAAACGTACAATCATTGATGAATAATTACGAACTTGTCTCTCCACAACTTGTACACAATTACTGAACACAATTTTGTGCATAAATATTTCAAATGATGACTTAATCTTTCGAAAAAAAATTGTAACTGGCCTTACCTAAAGTGAACTCAACGGTCTCATGTAATTGACTGGGTGAATATTACTTCACACAATTTCATCAAGGCTTTTAAACACCAAACATTTTCCCTTACTTTAAAACAGGATTATAGTTTTCATGCAGCCAAAAAAACAACGAATACATTTTATTGCCATTGGTGGCAGCGTAATGCACAACCTGGCCATTGCTTTGAAACAAGCTGGACATCAGGTAAGTGGCTCAGATGATTATATATTTGAACCTTCCCAGTCCGCACTGGCTAAGAATGGATTGCTCCCAGAGAAAAATGGATGGTGGCCGGAAAAACTGAGCAAAGAAGTTGACTCGGTAATTTTGGGTATGCATGCAAAAGGCGATAACCCTGAACTCCTTCGGGCAAAAGAACTTGGACTTCCTATTTTTTCGTTTCCGGAATATATTTTCGAACATTCAAAGGATAAGCAACGCGTTGTCATTGCAGGAAGTCACGGGAAAACAACCATCACTGCGATTATTGTTCATGTGTTGAATCACTTTAAAAGAGATTTTGACTATGTGATTGGTGCCCGCGTGAAGGGTATTGAAAACACCGTACAGCTTTCGGGTGCTCCTATTATTATCATTGAAGGTGACGAATACCTTGCTTCTGCACTTGATCCGACTCCCAAATTCCTTCGCTACCAACACCATATTGGATTGATTAGCGGGGTAGCCTGGGATCATGCCAATGTATTTCGCACAGAAGAAGAGTATGTAAAACAGTTTGACCGGTTTGCTGACCAAACTCCAAAAGGTGGCATACTCTTGTATTGTGAGCATGATACCATTGCATCGATCATTGGCAAAAAAGAGCGCGGAGA
The DNA here is from genome assembly GCA_031412655.1 of Chryseolinea sp. Classification (GTDB taxonomy): domain Bacteria; phylum Bacteroidota; class Bacteroidia; order Cytophagales; family Cyclobacteriaceae; genus Chryseolinea. Next base: position 7,285 of record JANODK010000222.1, on the reverse strand, counting down.
TTTGTTAGAGATACCTTACAAGAGCCATTCACACACATCGGATAACAACAATCAATTCTTTTTAACAAACGGAAAAGAACGGTATCCGGTTAAAATCTTCGGAAGTCATAACTTTCAAAACATTAGCGCAGCCAAAGAATTATTGAAGAAGATTGGAATCTCTTCCGAACAATTCTTCGAAGCCATTCCAAGTTTTGAAGGAGCAGCCGGTCGTCTGGAGAAAATCAAGGGCGATGCACACACCAGTGTCTATAAAGATTTTGCGCACGCTCCATCAAAAGTAAAGGCCACCGTGAAAGCGCTTAAAGAAGCCTATCCTTCACGTGATTTGGTAGCATGCTTTGAATTGCACACGTATAGCAGCCTGAATAAAAATTTTCTTCCTCAATACAAAGATAGTTTGAAAGCCGCCCAGGTTCCGGTTGTTTATTTCAATCCGGAAAAAATGAAAGCGAAGAACATGGAAATGCTTTCGGCAGCAGAGGTCAAACAAGCTTTTAACAATCAGGATATAACGGTTTTTGAAGACGCAGCAAAACTGGAAGCCTTTCTTCTTCAACAATCCTGGAAAAATAAAAATCTGTTAATGATGAGTTCCGGAAATTTTGGAGGGATTGATATTCACAAGCTTGCAGATAAAGTTATTCCTTAACGGTTCAAGGTTTCAGGTTCGAAGTTCAAGGTTTCAAATCAAAGGTATAATCTAGTATCTCCTGTCAAATTCTATAATGAAATTAAACCTACGAAATCCGCTATGCTTTTTTGATCTGGAGACAACCGGCATTAACATTACACAAGATCGGATTATCGAAATTGGTGCAGTTAAAATGATGCCCAACGGAGAGGTAATTCGAAAAGCGACACGGATCAATCCTACCATTGCTATTCCAGCGGAGTCCACTGCGATTCACGGTATTAAAGATGAAGATGTAAAGGACAAACCTACCTTTAAAGAGGTGGCAAAAGATTACGCGAAATTTTTCGAAGGCTCTGATCTGGGTGGCTTCAATGTATTGAAGTTTGATATTCCTGTTTTAGTAGAAGAGTTTCTTCGCGCGGGTGTTGAGTTTGATTACAGCCGTAAGAAAATTGTGGATGCTCAACGTATATTTCACCTCATGGAAAAGCGTACGCTTTCTGCAGCCTATAAATTCTATCTTAATAAAGATCTTGTTAATTCACACAGTGCAGAAGCCGATGCAGAAGCTACAATGGAAGTACTGATCGCCCAGGTGGAACGCTATGATGGCATGGACGTAACGGATGGGCTTGAGCGCAAAGTAGGCGAAATTCGAAATGATATTGAGACACTAAACAAGTTAACAGCATCTGGTTTAGTAGATCTTGCCGGGAGAATGGTTCGAAATGAAAAAGGTGTTGAAGTGTTCAACTTTGGAAAACATAAAAACAAACCGGTATTAACCGTATTAAAAGAAGAACCCTCCTATTACGACTGGATGATGAATGGTGATTTTGCGCTGGACACGAAAAGGAGACTGACTGAAATTAAACTCAAGTCTTTTAATAAATAAGAGTCTTAAGTACTCAGTATTGAGTAACGTGTGTGGTAAAGTTTAAAGGATGAATAACTCAAGACCTGGAACCTTGAATTTAAAACTTTCTGACGGTTAACTTTATACAATAAGAAAACTTACAAAGTCTCCATGATCCGAAATTTTTTCAAACGCAGTGCTTTTGCAAAAGTAAGTGTGATTACCATTGGTCTGCTGACATTCGTGTTGGCTTGCCTTTTCTATTACCTCACATACAATGAAGTCGCCTCGAACAATGTATCAAGAGAAGTGACGGCTAACCTCACCGCCCAATCGGTTATGGAAAAGGTTGATCGGAATTTTTATGAACGCTTTGGTGATGTTCAGGCTTTCGCATTCAATCGATTGGCTGTTCAGACAGCAGATAAGGATTCTGTTGCACCTGCCATGCAACAATTCATCAACACCATGACAGCCTACTATGTGTTGTATGATTTAATGATGCTATGTGATCGCAATGGAAAAGTATTGGTGGTAAATACAAAAAACAAAAACGGTGAACCCATCAACTCTGGTTCTATTCTAAATTCAAATGTTGCGGAGGAAAGTTGGTTTACGATATGCACTTCGCCTGCTGGTCCCAAAGGCGGAGCCTGGTTTTCTGATTTTGTATTGAATAAAGATGTAGCAAACATTTATGGAACCAATGGCGCGGGTATGGCATTCGCTGCTCCCATTCGTAATGATCTTGGAGAGGTAATTGGCGTTTGGTACAATTTTGCATCGTGGCAGGAAGTTACAGAGGGAATTCGCGAAGAGGCCGAGGAAAATTTGTTAAAAGAGCATGAAGGATCCTTCGTTGTGATGACCAGGCAAAATGGAGAAATTATTAGCGCGCGCGATAAAGAACTGATGCAAGCCAAGGTACTAGCAGATTCCGCTGAGGTATCTTCTGTACAAACCCCGAATGATAATATTAACATTGCCCATTTTAATATCGGCCAGGCTGAATCGCATGGCGCCTATACATTTGAAGGAAAGGATTGGAGGACGTATGTATTTATTCCAAGAGCGAATGTTTCATGGTCTGTCTTCTTTTCACGTGAAAATTTCTCAGCAGTATTGGTTTGTTTAGTCGTGATTTCAATCATTGCCTTTTTTGTATTTCAATTTTTCCGAAGAAATATTATTCAACGGCTTCACACCATACGCGATATCCAATATAAACTAAGCGAGGGCGAAGTGGTTCGCATATCAGAAGATGATCACAATGAAGATGAAATTGGCCAGATGGCAGCTTCGCTTGGTCAACTGGCGAAAAGTGTTCAACTTAAATCTACTTTTGCAGATGAAATCGCAAAAGGAAATCTATCTGCAGAATTACCAGAGCTAAATGCAAATGATGTTCTGGGTAATTCATTAGTCAACATGCGCAATCAACTTAGTGTCACAGCCGAAGCGGAAAAGCAACGCAACTGGACAACCGAGGGGCTGGCAAAGATTGGCGACATTCTGCATGCCAGTCAGTCCACTGATGAACTGTACTACAGCATCATCAAGTTTGTTGTTACCTATTCGCGTTCGAATCAGGGCGGATTATTTTTGATTAATGAAGAGGATGATAATCGTTCTCTAGACCTTCTAGCATGTTATGCATATGAGAAGAAAAAATTCTTAACCAAGCAAATTGAACAGGGACAAGGGCTTATTGGTCAGTGCGCGATGGAAGGAGAAACCATTCACCTCACTGAAATTCCAAATCATTATATCAGCATCACGTCTGGTTTAGGCGGAGCCAATCCCAATTCGTTGATTTTATTGCCATTGAAAGTCAATGGCACATTGCTAGGCGTGATTGAAGTGGCATCGTTCCATAAATTTTTGCCTTTCGAAATTACCTTCCTGGAAAAGTTAACCGAAAGCATCGCTGCTTCGATTGGTTCCATCCGCATGAATGACCGCACACGTGAGATGGTCGGACAACTTCAACAGCAAACTGAGGAAATGAAATCGCAGGAAGAAGAGATGCGCCAAAACATGGAAGAGTTATCGGCCACGCAGGAAGAAATGCTTCGCAAAGAACAGGAGTACCTTAGCCGCATACGAGCGCTCGAAAGTACATCCTCTTTTGTGACTGAAGAGTAGCAATAAATTAAATTTATTTCATTCCAACGAGTTTGAATATGACCTCACCTACCCTAATCTGTAAAAATTGTTCTGCTCCAATAACTGGTAAATTTTGTCAGGACTGCGGACAAAAAGCGGATACTCATAAAATAACATTATCCTATCTTTTTCACGAATTCTTTCACGCGCTCACGCATACAGACAAAGGGATTCTGCTTTTAGTAAAAGAAATGATACTTCGTCCAGGATTTGTAGCCAAAGAGTATATCGATGGGAAACGTAAAAAGTATTTTAACCCCTTTAGTTTTTTTGTGATTGTCTCTGCCCTCTACGCATTCGCAGTACTAAAGAGTGGGTATTTTGAAGCCATGGGAGGTAGCGGCAATAGTGGAAGATCCTTTGGTCAAATGCCAGAACAATTTGCGCTATACATGCGAGAAAGCATGCAGATTTTTATACATCATGGCAAAATAATCCTCTTGGTTCTGGTTGTGCCACTGATGACTTTTTTGTCGTGGATATTTTTTAAAAAACCGCGTTATAATTTTGCCGAAAATCTGGTGCTGCAATCACTTATGATGGGGCAGATCAATCTGTTTATGGTAATTATCTTCATACCGCTTTATCTTATTTTCGGGCACGCACGAATGAATAATAATATCTTCCAGATTACCTTTCTTGTTTATATGGTTGTTGCCTTCAAGCAATTTTTCGACAACAACATTTTTATCATCATCCTAAAGACGATCATCATCCATGTACTGTTTATCCTACTGTATTGGATTCTATTATTTGCATTTGTATTCGTCCGGCATTTATTCTGAGAATCGTAAGCTGGTTAAATGCTTTTTTTTCGGATCGAATCTTAAAAAGATAAAGTCTTGTAGATACAGGTATTTGGTCTGATAATATTAGCTCAGCACAGTTCCGTTCATCACAGTATAAGGAGAATACGTTATGTATGACGAAAAACAAGAGAGGTCCTGAAAAATCAGAACCTCTCTTGTTTTGTCTCTTAAGCTACCAAACCGGTGTCAAGGATCAACTAATTCTCTTTCTTGCTGAAATCAAAATTATAATTGAACTGAATAATCGGTCCAATATTATTCTCTTGCTGTGCTCCGTTTTTCTTCACCCACATTTGATACAATGCCCCTGCAGTAAAGGAAATTTTTGGCGCGATCTGGTAACCTAGTGCTACAGAAAGTCGGTTCTGATCAATTTTATTAAACGTATCGTCTTTACCCCAACCATAAAAAAGCTCATCCCAAACACTGACATACCATGCACCGGATTCTAACTTCTCTTTGTTTAAACCAATATTTACAAGAAAGCGATAACGTGCCCGGTATAGTTCTACACTAAAATCTTCGCTACCTGTACTTTTATTTTGAATGAAGCGCTCTTCCATTCGGACCCGATGATTAAAGTGAAATCTAGACTTGCTGTACTTATAGAGTACTTGTTGCCAAATCCGGTTTTCGTTATTTACATAAGAAGCTGGTTGTTCACCGTACTTAAAATTCCATACATACATCCCTCCAATCGGAACAAAGGATAGTTTAGGGTTGATATAGAATTCAAGGCCAAGTCGCACAAAATGCTGCGCGGATTCTAACCTACCAGCAAATCGAAATTGAGAATCAAAGGCCAGACCGAATCTTTTATGAAGATTGATATTCGAATTCAGTACAAACCATTCTAAAGGCTGGGTCGCCACATCTCTTTCAGATGATTGAGCCGAGCTATTCACAGCAGCAAAAATCAATGCTATAAGACTAATACGATAGAAAGCAGACTTTAACACTTTATGAACCTATGCTAATAGCCGCAAATCTAACAATCTTTAAACAACGCTTGCGAAAAAGCGGCTACTTGATTTTGTCTATTCGTAAGAATTCAAAATTATTACCCTATCAAAAGTTTACCTGAGCTTGAATCCTCAAAAGATTACCCTTCTGTTCATTGTTTTGTTTTGTGAAATCTTCGTAACGCCTATTCGAGATCGTATACATCACCACCAATTCAAATTGTTTAACAGGCTGCCACTCTACACCCAACTCCATTTCTCTTACAGAATAACTCCTTGCATCGCGTTCATGCTTCTTACCTCCATCATAATATTGGAAACGTGTAAATGGAATAACCAATTGTTTTTTTATGGGGATCTGATAATTAAAAATAACGTAGCCACCTGCTAAATTCTTAACTTCGATAGAATCCGCTAAAGTATTGGGTTCCGGTCCTCTCCCAACATTATACTCCGGTCCTCGCCCCAGATTATATTCGGCTTGAATACCAAATGGTTTCGGATACAAAACAAAAGTGGCTGCCACGCGTTGGTCGGTATAATTTAAATCACTTTTGTACTTAACATTCGCGCTTAGATTTGCTTTTGGAATTACATACTTGCCCGAGTATGCCTGCACTCCAGCCTCTATAATTTGATTTTTGTACCTGAATGGATACGAAAACCGAGTCACTACATGAAGTGAATTATTCAGTTCTGGATTATTCGCTGTTTGTCCATTATACGCACCGAAAGCAAACACACCGTAATCACCTGAACCTTTAAGACCTGACTTGACTAATTCTGAAAACAGTTCTCTCTTCTCCTTTTTTGCCCAATAAAAAAACACACCCAAATCTCTTTCGTTGGATACCGCACTATTCAGAGCATCACTCCGATCAAGCGGTAATCTGTTTTGGCTTGACTGCATATTCTCGAAACCATAGGGAATTTTACTCTGACCAAGTCTCAAGCGAAACTCATTATCCTTATCAAGCCCTACATCAACGTAAGCATCTCTAAGCTGGGCAAAATGAAGCTTATCCGAACTCGGGCTACTGGCAAAGTCAGGCTGAATGTAGAAATACACACGCTTGCTTATTTGTCCGTAGAAAATAATGCGCATCCTTCGGATAAAAAAACCTCCGTCTTTGCCCCACGATTTGTCACATTGCTCACAACCTAAATTTTCATTTGTCTCCAGAAGTCTGTTGTAGCGAACCTGGGCATAGCCTCGTATGGAAAAACTTTCGTACCATTTCTTTTCAGGAGTGGGTACAAGCTTTGGCTCAGTTGAAGGGTGTTGAATAGTGTCCGTTTGGGAAAGACCTGATAGTGAAATCATCAGGAATGTTGCCAAAAGTAGCGTGTTTCGTATCATATTCGGTTTAAAAAAACTTCACCATCATTGAATATCAGAGAATCAATATGATGCTGGCTTTACTATTTCAATATGTTTCTGTTCATGGCTGCAAATCTAAAGAGATGAATATTACCCAATAGTTAAGTATTTAACATTGTGTTAACATTAAATTAATAATAAATAATCAACCACTTAATTATCAGCTAATTGCATAAAATCGAGGTGAAAACGGATTTTAATCATAGATAATCAGGGGAAAAGTTTTAACCTCCAACACGTGTGAGTAGCGAAAATCAAGAAATCGGATCAGCAATATTTTACTCCGCCAAACAGGTACTTCTATCTTTGCATCCCTAAAGTCTAATTCTATGATTAACCGCTATGCCGCTGAAATCCACATCAACCCGATTCGTTTTTTGCGAAACGATGACTTCAACAACGATGGACGAATTCAGGATATTGATGGCACATTAAGGCAGGCGATTGAATTAAGTGAACAAATCAGCGACCGCC
>JANODK010000221.1:0-3001 GCA_031412655.1 Chryseolinea sp. | reverse complement strand
TTTTTATGTTTTGCTGTAAAAACCCAAAGCCACACCTTACACCCGCAACTCATAACTCCTTCAAAGCAGCGCGATTTGCCTCCAGAATTTTGGAGACAACATCTTCTGTTATGCAGGTGGAAATAAACATCGCCTCATATTGCGATGGTGCCAAATATACTCCTAGTGATGACATCGCCTGGAAATAACGGGCGAACAACGCGGTATCGCTCGTCTTGGCAGTATCAAAATTAATTACCTGTTTATCGGTGAAGAATAATGTAAACATCGAACCAACCTGATTGATGCTGTGCGGAACTCCCGCTTCTTTGAATTGCTTGCCAATACCTTCAACCAACAAAGATGTACTTCCATCAATTTGCGAATAGACTTCGTGATGTTGTTTAAGGTGTTTTAGCATAGCAAGTCCTGCAGCCATTGCCAACGGATTTCCCGAAAGGGTTCCTGCCTGATACACTGGACCGACAGGCGAAACACAATCCATAATTTCTCTTTTTCCGCCATAGGCTCCAACCGGCAAACCTCCTCCGATGATCTTACCCATCGTAGTCATATCGGGTTTAACATTGAAGCGTTCCTGAGCACCACCTAATGCTAAACGAAATCCCGTCATCACTTCATCAAAAATCAAAACGATATTATGTTCATCACAAATTTTCCGGAGTCCTTCTAAATATCCAGGTTGAGGTGGCACGCATCCCATATTACCGACAACGGGTTCTAAAATAATGGCGGCAATTTCATTTTTATTTCCATTGATCAGTTTCTCAATGGCTTCAAGATCATTGAACGGAACGATGAGGGTATCTTTTGCTGTGCCTTTTGTTACCCCCGCACTGTCGGGAACGCCAAACGTAAGAGCACCACTACCGGCAGCAATCAAAAATGAATCACCATGACCATGGTAACATCCTTCCATTTTGATAAACTTCTCACGCCCTGTATAACCACGCGCAGCGCGAATGGCCGACATCGTTGCTTCTGTTCCCGAGTTTACCATCCGAACTTTTTCAACCGATGGAACAATCGAACGAATTAATTCAGCCATTTCAACTTCACGTGCCGTTGGCGCTCCGAAGGATGGTGAATTAACTAATGCAGCTTTTACTGCTTCTTCAATCAATGGGTGGGCATGGCCTAAAATCATAGGACCCCATGAATTAATCAAGTCGATGTAGATGTTGTCATCTTCATCATATAGGTAAGCTCCAGATGCACGCTTAATAAAAAGAGGATTACCACCGACAGCACGAAAAGCTCGCACCGGTGAATTTACCCCGCCCGGAATAAATTGTTTTGCTTTCTCAAAAAGTGATTTGCTATTCGTTGTTGATTGCATGAAGTGATTATCGTTTTTCGATCACAACCATCTTACCATTCTTAAACCGCACAAACGGTATCAATTGATTGTCGTGACTGAACTGGAAATTATAGCCTTCGATTAAATGCCCTGGAACAAAGTTGGTGGCATTGAGCGCATCTTGAAAATAGACTCCACCTTTTTTTAATTGTTCACCAATAAAGAGCATCATCTCATAACCATATTTAGCATAGGTAGAGGGCGCACGACCATGGGTCTTAATGAACTTCTTTGTAAACGCTTTGAAGTATGGATTTTCATGGGATGAAAAATTCGGTGCCGTTAAAACCACCGGAAGGGTTTGATATTTTCCAGCATCAACAACGGCTTGGTCAAGCCAGTTTTCCGATCCTAATACCACCACAGAATCTTTACGCGTCTCGATACTGCTCAATACTTTCGCGTAAATCAGCGCATCATCCGAAGCAACGAAAATACTTCCAAGACTATCCTTCTTTAAGGTAAACTGTTTGGGATAGTGAAATTCATCATACTCGGTCGGTGTCACCAACATGGTTAAAATCTTTCCAACACTCTCTTTCGACAATCGGTTGGAGGATAAAATCTTCAAACCATTTTCTTTTGCCTTCTGATTGAAGTTAGCTGCCAGCACAGAATCTCTTTTGGATGTTCCGTAATACACGATGCAGTTTTTCTTTTTCGCGTACGCTGCCAAAAACTCTCCCGATTTTTTTCCAATCACTTCTGTAGAGGGTTGATACAAAAAAGCATATGGATTAGCGGCAATCAGTTCTGTATTATTGGATACCGGATTAAATACATTGATCTTATTATTAAACGAGAATTCCTGTATGAATTTATTTTCTTCCTGGAAGAATGGACCAATGATCAAATCAGTATTCTTCAATTCATCTGTTGCCAGAATAGTTTTTATTTTATCGTTGCTTCGCTCAGTATCGTAGGCGCGCATACTCAACTGAATACCTTGCTTGCTCAAGGTATCTACAGCCAGCTTCATACCTTCATACAAATCCAATACGGTTTGATTGCGTTTTTTGGTAGGTGAAGCATCAAGTGTATTTACCATTAAAGGCAACAACACGGATACCGAATATACATCCTTATAAAATGTCTTTGGGGCTTCCGGAATAAAATCTGATTTCTTGAGATTGAATGTTTTGATGAGTTCCTCCAATTGAATTTTGTCATTTGGATCACCCATGTTTTTTGACAACGCTGTCGCGAGATAGGTAGCGATTATTTCATCTTTTGGATATTCAGCATGAATTCTTTTTAGTGTTTCTAAATCGGTGAGCTGATGAAGTGAAGTTTGTTTAAGATGATCAACATCTTTCTGCGATTTTTTATCGGTGATTGACGCGAGTGTTTTGAATCCAACGAAGTACTCTTTGTTCTCCAATTGAATTTTGCCCAACCATAAATTTACTTCATCCATTTTTTCCCAAGTTGGATGAAGTGTCTTCAATTGTGTGAATGCATCTTTCGCTACTGCTTTGAAGTTTAGATTGTATGCCGACAACGCATAATAAAAAGAAGCATATTCAGTAAATACATTATTCTGGTTATACTGAATTAATGGCTTAAAACTTTCCATCGCGAGGTTGTACTTACCTTCGCGAAACAACGTCTTTGCATTGAAGTATTGTTTGTTGTAATCAA
>JANODK010000220.1:0-36522 GCA_031412655.1 Chryseolinea sp. | reverse complement strand
CTGATCCTCAAAAATAGATTTGCTATCGTAAAGCAAACGACCGATGAGTGTACTCTTGCCATCGTCTACACTTCCGGCTGTGGTGAATCTTAGAAGTTGATTGTTTAAAGAACTCATGTTTCAGTTTCAAGTTTAATGTTTCAGGTTCAAGGTTTCAAGTTCAAAGTTCCAAGTTCAAGGTTCGTTGCTAAACTTGGAACCTGGAACTTTGAACTTTTAGAAGTATCCTGCCTTTTTACGATCTTCCATTGCTGTTTCAGAACGTTTGTCATCAGCACGTGTGCCGCGTTCTGTTTTACGTGATGAAGCAACCTCTTCAATAATTTTCTCTAAGGTATCAGCATCCGATTCTACAGCACCCGTAATCGGCATATCGCCACAAGTTCTGAATCTTACAATTTTCTTACTTGGAACTTCATTCGGTTTCAGTGCGAGGTAAGGTGATGTGGATAAGATGGCACCATCACGCTCTATCACTTCGCGCTCATGCGAGAAATACAATGAAGGGATCGGAATATTTTCTGCATAGATGTATTGCCATACGTCCATCTCCGTCCAGTTTGAAATAGGGAATACACGGAAGTGTTCGCCCATACTTTTTCTTCCGTTAAATAAATTCCATAACTCAGGACGTTGATTTTTTGGATCCCACTGACCAAATTCATCACGATGTGAAAAGAAACGTTCCTTCGCCCGTGCTTTTTCTTCATCACGCCTTGCACCACCCATTGCTGCATCGAACTTGTATTGCTCAAGTGTATCCAATAGTGTTACAGTCTGAAGTGCATTTCGACTTGCGTTCGCACCGGTCTCTTCTTTTGCGCGTCCTTTATCAATACTTTCCTGAACAGAGCCAACAATTAATTTCACTCCCAATTCATTAACCATCCAATCACGATACACCATCGTCTCAGGAAAATTATGCCCGGTGTCTATGTGTACAAGCGGAAATGGAATGCGTGCCGGAGCAAATGCTTTTCGTGAAAGGTAGGCCAGCACGATGGAATCTTTTCCACCTGAAAATAATAATGCAGGCTTTTCAAATTGTGCCACCACTTCGCGGATAACGAAGATGGCTTCCGATTCCAATTCTTTTAAATGACTTAAATAATATTGACTCATAGTGTTTCGGTGGTATTTATTTTCTATCAGTTCGCACTGATGTTATTTTTTATAGGTAATTCTGGGCAGTATATGTTTCAATAACAAATCTAATGAATCCTCTACACTCAATTGAGCCGTGGGAACAATAACATCCGGATTTGTTGGTTTTTCATAAGGGGAATCGATTCCGGTAAAATTTTTTATCTCACCAGCACGCGCTTTTTTGTAAAGTCCTTTCACATCGCGTTGCTCACACACTTCAATGGGTGTGTCGACAAAGACTTCTGTGTAATTCTCCGCTCCTACAATTTGCTTGACCTGTTCGCGATCTGAATTGAAAGGAGAAATAAATGCGGACAACACAACAAAACCCGCATCGATCATAAGCTTCGAAACCTCTCCAATTCTTCTGATATTTTCAACACGACCTTCGTCTGAAAACGATAAATCTTTATTTAATCCAGAGCGGATATTATCACCATCTAACAGATAGGTCTTAAATCCTCGTTCAAAAAGCTGTGCCTCAAGCTGAACAGCAAGCGTTGATTTACCTGATCCGGAAAGACCGGTGAACCAGATTAAATTCGGTTGCTGGTTAAGCTGTTTATGACGCTGGTCTTTGCTGACCTTTGTGGTGATGGGATAAAGGTTGTTCACTTTGAATGGATATTAATGGCTGTCACTTAAATAGTTCTTCAAAATATCACTTTGTGGATTTTGAAAAATAGCCTCTGGTGAGCCTTGTTCTACAACTGCTCCGAGATACATAAAAACAATATTATCGGCCAGCCATTTTGCTTGTCGTAAAATATGCGTTACCAAAATAATGGTGTAGTCATTTTTCAATTCCTGAAATTGTTCTTCAATCTTCCTACTTGAAATCGGATCGAGAGCGGATGTAGGTTCATCTGCAAGAATCACCTCCGGATTCACTGCAAGACCTCTGGCGAGACACAACCGTTGTTGTTGACCGATCGACAATTTTGTTGCCGGAGATTTCAACCGATCCTTTACTTCATCCCACAAAGCCGCTTGCTTCAAATGCTTTTCAACGCGATGTGCAATTTCGGTTTTGTTTTTAATGCCTTGTATCTTCAACCCAAAAGCAATGTTGTCGAAGATATTCATCGGCAAGGGATACGGTCTTTGTGATAACAATCCCATTTTCTGTCTTAGATCAGAAAGATTTTCATCTGCGCCTAAGATATCCTGACCATTCAGACGGATGCTTCCTTTTACGGTCATGCCGCTGTGTAAATCGGTAAGCCTGTTAATAGATTTCAGTAAAGTTGTCTTACCACATCCGGAAGGCCCCAGAAACGTTGTGATCTTACCTTTGGGAATATCGAGGTTGATGTTTCTTAAAATCTGCTGATCATTGTGTGAAACCCAGAGGTTGCTAATTTCCAATATGGGTTTAGCAGACTCCCCTGTATTCAAACCCGCATGTAAAACTTCTGGTGCCAAGCTCATAGTAGGGTGTTTTTTGAAACTTTAGAAGATAAATATCGCGAAAAAATACTGATGACAAGAATGATCACAGTGAGTACCACTGCCGAAGCATAAGCTCTCGCCTTCACTTCAGCAATGGGTGAACTCAATTGAAAGAAAATAGAAAGTGGCAAGGTAGCGGCAGGTTCCATAATGCTTTCCGGAACGTAATCCGTATAGCCTACCGTGAACAATACAGCTGCTGTGTCACCAATACCTTTTGCGAAGCCCAGCAGGAATGCCGTTGCTATACCGGGCAAAGCTTGTTTAAAAAATATGGTTGCGGTTTCAAATCGGGTTGCTCCCAGTGACAATGAAGATTCCAAAAGACCTAAAGGAATATTTCGAATCACTTCATCCATGGCCCGTATCATCACCGGCATGATCAATAAAGCTATTGTAACAATCCCTGCAAGCAAGGATGCTTTCAATCCGAGCGAAAGCATAATGGCAAACATGAATGCACCGTATACAATGGGGGGAACTCCCCATAATACATCCAATACCAGCCGGATGGCATGCTGCCATTTTTCGTATTTCACCAATGAGATCGAAATGAAAATCGCGACTGGTAAACTTATGAAAATGGAGAGGACAGATGATCCCAATGCCAGATATAAAGAACCCACAATGGCATTCAGGATACCTCCTTCTTTACCAAAATAAAAACCACCTTTCGGAACTTCACTTATCATTTGCCATGAAAGCGCAGGAGCACCTTTCATTAAAATCTCAAAAATAATCAGCACCAATAATCCAATAAGACTATAGGTAAATATCGCCATCAAATACTTAAAGAAATTCTCTTCTATTTTTTTTCTCTTCTTACTATTCATAAGCCTTAATGTTGTGTGGTGCGTTGAATCGCCAGACGAGAAAATATATTAAAGATCAATACAATGATAAACAGGAGTAACGCAGCAAACATCAGCGCTGCATCATACAATGGGATGGACAACATCTCCCCATAATTATTCGCAATGAGTGCCGGTAATGGATAGCCCGCTTCAAATAAACCTTTCGGCAATTGAACAACATTTCCAACCACCATTAATACGGCAATAGTTTCACCAAATGCTTTTGAAACACCTAATGCAAAAGCAGCTATGATGCCCGGAAATGCTTTTCGCAAAACCACTTTTTTAATGGTTTCCCAATAGGTAGCTCCCAATGATAGTGACGCTTCTTTTAATTCAATTGGAATGGATCTAAATACTTCCAGCAACATATGCAGAACAAATGGAAGTGTAGCAATGGCCAGCACAATACCACCGGCTAAAATGGTATAGCCTGCCGTTTCTTTTCCAAAAATCGGAGCGATGTATTCCGATACAAGCGGAACAACAATCAAAACGCCCCACACGCCATGAATAACGGATGGGATGCCAGCCAGGATATCAATCACTGACCTCATCACGCGCAAAGTTCTGGGTGAAGCATATTGCGTTAAGTAAATGGCTGGTAACAATCCAAATGGAATCATTAACACAAGGCCAATGGCGGTGACAATGAGCGAACTAACTATAAACGGAAGGAATCCAAACTTACCGGATGAAGGTTGCCATACGCTGGAGAAAAGCATCTCACTTAATGAAACATGATCAAAGATTGGGAGGGCTTTATATGCTATGCCAATGAATAAAAATAGAGGAAGCAAAAGGACAATCCCAACGGAGAAGAGTGTCCAGGTACCAGCCGTGTATTCCTTTAATCGTCTGACGATCCTCATTTCAACTTTGCGCTTTCTTCTGCCAGATGCTCTGCAGACAATTGAATGTATCCGGTTTCAGCAACGTACTTCTGTCCTTCTGTAAGAACCCATTGTAAAAAAGCAATAACGGCCTGGTTTGTAGGTTTTCCGTTCGATACAAAATACAAATCACGTGCCGGTGGCGAAGGATAACGACCATCCACAATCGCTGCGATAACATGATCCATGTCATCATAAAATTTTTCTTCTGGAGAAAGTATATTGTCACCGTTCACATCGATTGGCACAACTTCAATTCCTGGATATTTTGCTTTTGATGTTAAATCGTAGATGTAGATAATATTGTTGTACCCAATGCCTGCAGCATCATTCTTCACAGCTTCTGCAAGACCAGGATCACCAAAAACACCAAGGCCTTTTATTTCATCCTGATCTTTTCCACCAAGGTATTGCGCCCATGTGGCACCAGCTCCTGCTGCATCTGAACGGGTATATACATTGATCTTTTCAGTAGCCGAACTTTCAACGGACTCTCCCCACGTTTTGAGTTCGTTGGTAATGAATATTTTTCTGAACTCCTCCTTCGTTAAACCTTTTTCTTTCAACGCGGCCGACACTGGGTTATTAACACTCATGGTTGGAATAACAGCATCTTTTGTTACCGCTATCGGCCATGCGCCTTTCGCTTTTTCTTCGTCTTTAACATCGCGCGAAACCATTCCTAAATCAACTGCTCCGCCCAAGGCATCTGCCATTCCTTTTCCAGCTCCCCCAGCAGAAATATTAAACCTTACCTCAGGATGCACTTTACGAAATTCTTCAGCCCACTTATTGGCAAGCGGATAAAGTGCAAAAGCCCCGGAAAGTGATATTGTTCCTTCTAATTCACCGGATGCATTTACAGAAGAATCGGATTCTTTCTTTCCGCCACAACTAAATTGAATTGAAATAAGAAGAACACTGATCAAAAGGGTGGAAAGGGAAACTTTCCGTAGGGTCTGATGGTGAGTCATGTTTGATGAATAAAGTTTAAAACTGCATCCTCGTTTGTGATCGACAGGCAAAGATAGTTTTTTCCGGATGTAAATCTACCAATTCCATAGACGTTAACTAAGATTTAGATTGGTAAGGATTAACCATGGCTTAACTTAATAGTTGTTCTATCGATTGAAATCTCTCAAAAACCATTTTTACCCAAGTCCCAATATTTTTTGATCATCTTCAGAAAGTCTTCCATTTCATGTAATGGAATCATATTCGGGCCATCGCTTAGGGCTTTTTCAGGATTGGGATGGGTTTCGATAAAGAATCCATCTACACCCACTGCGGCTGCGGCACGGGCAAGATGGGGAGCAAATTCACGTTGCCCACCAGACGATCCACCATTTCCTCCGGGCTGCTGAATGGAATGCGTGACATCAAAAATAACAGGTGAATATTGACGCATGATCGGAAGGGAGCGCATATCGACAACGAGTGTATGATAACCAAAACTGGCACCGCGCTCAGTCAGAAATACATTGTTGTTTCCTTCCCCTCTGACCTTATCCACTGCGTACTTCATGTCTTCCGGTGCCATGAACTGACCCTTTTTGATCTTCACCGCTTTACCTGTTCGCGCTGCTGCTTTCAACAAATCAGTCTGACGACAAAGGAAGGCAGGTATCTGCAATACGTCTACTACTGTTGCAACCTCTTCGCACTGATACGATTCATGAACGTCCGTTACGATAGGCACATTCAATTCTTTCTTAACGCGTGATAAAATTTCCAATCCACCTTCTCTCGAAGGTCCGCGATATGAACCTGACGAAGTACGATTGGCTTTATCAAATGATGACTTGAATACATATTCAATATCCAGTTGCATGCACAGTTCTTTTACTTTGAGTCCGGTCTCATAACAAATATCAAAACTCTCTGCTGCACACGGGCCGGCAAATAAAACCATACGCTTGCCACCGATTGTAATCTTGTCCGCAATCTGAACCGTATCCTTAAAAATTTCCATTTCTATTTTTTTACAAGTGAATTATCAAAACCGTGAAGAGACTCTTTTGCCAGAATTTCTAAGTATTCTCTTTTAATTACAGTACCCTCTACTCCTTCCATAAATCTAACTTCTTCCAATTTTTCCATTTTGAAATTCATTAAAAGCTGACTTACCTCAATCTCATCAACCCACGTATCCTTTAATTTTGCATGATCGATCATTTCCTTCCAATTAAATTCATAATACTGACTCAGAAAAACAATATCAACAACATCTTTTGCTAAGTCACGACTCAACGCTGTTATTTTATTCGATAGCACATTCTCCCATGTATCCAACCACAAACCCTGAGCGTTTTTATAAGGTATCCCAACTCGATAATTTACATCGTTAATAAACTCAACCTTTAATTGGATATCTGCCTCCTCAATATAAATTCTTACAAAGGAATCTTGTTTAATGGATGGTATTATGCTTTTAAAACTATTCTTTAAAGCACTAAGTATAACATCGGTCTTTGCTTGAAAATCAGGATCGTAGTTCAAAAATAAATCGATGTCATCTGAATACCTGTGATGAAATAAAAAGCGACTCAATAGAGTACCTCCTGTTAGGTAAAAAGAAGTCTCTGTTCCTGCTATTACTTTTAGGGCTCTGTCTTGAAGAGGATATAACTGATCTTTATAGAAGTGACCTGACATATATATATTTTTTCCTTAGTGTACGTGGAAATAATCCTTTCACAACTTCATCTGACAAAGCTTCCTTAAGCTCGTTTTCAGGAATTATTTTTCTAACAGCATGCCAGTTATATCCGTTTAATATTTTTGCGAATAAATTCTTTCTTGTAAATCCGTTTATTTGGTCTCTTTCACCTTTCAAAAGCAACACCAATTCGCCAGGAGATATTTTAGTATCCCACATTAGCAACTTCAAGCGATCTGTAATTTCTGCTTCAGAATACATATCTTTTTTATTTCAAAATTTGTTCCATCTCTCCTCTCGCAGCCAATACTAAATCGGCTACCTCGCGCAGTACACCATTGCCTCCTTTTGTAAAGGTGACGAGATCAACCTTATCTTTTATATAATCAAAGGTATCTGCAGGACAAACACTTAATCCAGCAAGTTTAAAAACACACAGGTCGTTTATATCATCTCCAATAAAGGCAACTTCCTTTGACTTGAATTTGTAGTGCTTTGTTAATTTTTCAAACACAGATGCCTTGTCAACAATACCCTGATGACAAAAATCTACTTTCAATTCGGCACATCGTTTTGTAGTTGCTCCTGATTCGCGGCCGGAAATTGCACCGACAATAATCCCCGCCTTTTTTAAATGACTAATAATGTAGCCATCCTTTACGTTGAAGTTCTTTATCTCACGACCGGTATCATCCAGAATGATTTTACCATCTGACAACACACCATCCACATCAAAAAAGATAGCCTTGATGGACCCTGCCTTTTTCACTTGTTCTTTGGTGTAGGAAGATAAAATTTGTTTCAAGGGATTGTATGTAAGGAATTAAATAGTTTTCAAGGGGAAAATTAGCAAAAGCTTTCTACTTTAAGCACTTTAATCGAGACCGCGCATGAAAGTTTTTAAACTCGTCACCTCCCTTGCAATCACACTGGAGTTAATCTTCTTATTGAACAACAGTTGGATCCTGAGCGGGAATCGAATTCCTCCTCTCGGGAAATTTCTCGATCCTTTTCATGGATTCTGGCAAAACATTGAACCACAGAATAGTACAGGAGAAGAAAAACTCATTATTCCGGGATTGAATGATAACGTAACGCTGGTTTTCGATAGCCTTTTAATACCTCACATTTTTGCCCATAACGATGAAGATCTTTATTTGGCGCAAGGTTATGTAACGGCCATGCATCGGTTGTTTCAGATGGAAATCCAAACGCATGATGCAGCCGGAAGAATTGCTGAAATTATTGGTGATCGGGCCCTTGATCATGATCGCGCTCAGCGGAGATTAGGAATGGTCTATGCAGCCGAAAAATCATTACAGGCTATGATGGATAATCCAACTGCGCGCACGATGGTTGAAAAGTATTCAGAAGGAATCAATCACTATATTTCCTCTCTTTCCTACAACGATTATCCATTCGAATATAAACTTCTGGACTATCAGCCTGAGTCATGGACTCCTTTAAAGTGTGCTTTGCTTTTAAAGAACATGGCCAAGACGTTGAACATGGGCGACAAGGATATGGAAATGACCAACGCCTTAAAACTCTTCGGCCCTGAAATGCTCGATGTATTATATCCCGATATGGAATCCGTTAGTGATCCGATTGTAGATCGAACCAATGACTGGAAATTCAAACCCACGACATTGGACAATGTGCCGATGGCATTGCCCGATGAATTAATCAATATCAAAAAACTTCCGCCCTCTGATCCTACTACAGGAAGTAATAATTGGGCCGTGAGTGGGAGTAAAACTGCAACCGGTTCACCGCTGCTTAGTGGTGATCCACATTTGAACTTATCACTTCCATCGATCTGGTATGCCATTCAATTGCACGCACCAGGCATTAATACCATGGGAGCTTCTTTGCCAGGATCTCCTGGTGTGATCATCGGTTTCAACGATTCGATCGCATGGAGTGTAACCAATGCACAGCGTGATCTGGTCGACTGGTTTAAGATTTCATTTCAGGATGATAAAAAGGATAAGTACCAATTAGACGGAAATTGGGTGGCTACCAAAAAAATAGTTGAAGCCATACGCATTCGCGATCAGGAGATATTCTATGATACAGTAGTGTACACCAATTGGGGACCGATTACTTATGACGAAAGTTTTCATGCTGAGAATCAACTCAATCAATTTGCGTTTCGGTGGATGTCACATGATGCTGCCGAAGAAGTGCTGACTTTCTACAAACTCAATCGTGCAAAAAATTTCGATGAGTACATGGATGCACTAAATTACTATGGTACCCCTGCCCAGAACTTTGTTTTTGCATCCGTTGATGGCGATATCGCAATGCGTATTCAAGGTAAATATCCAATAAGGCGAAAAAATGAAGGACGTTTTGTATTGGATGGAAGTAAAAGTTCTAATGGATGGCAGGCCTACATTCCCAACGATCAGAACGTAATGGATAAAAATCCCGTACGTGGATTTGTAAGTTCAGCAAATCAATATCCAGCAGATGCAACGTATCCTTACTATGTAACAGGAAGAAGTTTTGAAGCCTACCGAAACAGAAGAATCAATACCTTGTTGAGTGGATTGACCAACGCACAACCAACGGACATGATGAAGCTTCAAAACGATAATTACAATTTGAAAGCAGCAGAAAGTCTTCCCACGTTCTTAAGTTACCTCGACTCTGCAACTTTATCCAAGGAAGAAAGAAATGCTTATGCGATTTTAAAATCCTGGGATTACTTTAATAATAAAGATTCTCAAGGGGCATCGTATTATGAAGCCTGGTGGGATAATCTGATGCCTTTGATTTGGGATGAGATGGATAAAGAAGACATCATATTGAATTCTCCAACAACATTCAACACCATTAAACTTATCAAAGAAAAACCCGATCTCATTTTTTTCGATATTCAATCCACATCGGAAAAAGAAACTGCGAAAGACGTTATACAAAAAGCCTTTTCACTTGGCGTAGAAGATATTCAAAAATGGAAATCGGGAGAAATGAATTCTTTGCCCGTTTCGAAGAGGGTGATTCATGAGAAAGCTGAGTGGGCCGATTTTAAAGACAGCTACATCGGTCATCTCTTGCGCCTGGAGCCGCTCAGCATCCATGTGAAAGATGGAGGAAATCACGACATTGTAAACGCTCACTCACGCACCCATGGACCTTCGTGGCGCATGGTGGTGAGTCTGGAAAAAACCGGAGTCAAAACCTGGGCAGTTTATCCTGGCGGGCAATCGGGCAACCCCGGAAGTGTGCACTACAGTGATCAATTAAACCGATGGGTAGATGGAAAATATTTTCCGCTCCTCTTCCTTCATGAACCAGAAGATGCAGGCCGTAAACTCTTTTACTCAACACAATTAAATCCAGAAACAAAATGAAGTTTATCATACAAACCATCGCCATAGTAATTCTCGGTTTTATACTTGAACTCTTTTTGCCGTGGTATTGCATCGCTCTTGCTGCATTCGCCATGGGCTATTTGCTCCGATCGCAAGCAAATTTTCTGGCAGGCTTTCTAGGCATTGGCTTGCTTTGGTTGTTAAAAGCCTGGCTGATGGACTCTTCATCAACAACTGAACTGGCCGACAAAGTAGCCCGCATTTTTCCGCTCGGACATAAAGCACTGCTATTCCTATTGACGTCTGTTCTTGGCGGATTGGTTGGCGGATTCGCTTCACTCACAGGCTCTTTGCTTCATAAAGACAAGCGAAAATCAAATTCAACTCTAACATTCTAGCGTCTTGAAGTATTGACCTGGTCTTGTTCTAATTCATAACTCTTTATATTTTATTCAGATCGACTTTGCTATAGTTCCAGTTCTACCTTTATATTTGCGTTCCTTTTTGAAGGAGATGTTTTGAGTGTCATCCGGAGAGGTGGGTGAGTGGCTGAAACCAGCAGTTTGCTAAACTGCGGTACTGGGCAACCGGTACCGGGGGTTCGAATCCCCCCCCCTCCGCATTTTTTTGATTAGGCGTTACTATTCCTTTTATGTTTGATTTTGAGAAATTAGAAGTCTATCAGATCGCCAAGGGGGTAGTGACCGATTCGCTCAAGATTATTCTGACAAACACGCAGCTAGATCCCTATGTAAAGGATCAGTGGAAGAAGGCGAGCCTTGACATCTTATTAAACCTGGCAGAAGGAACCAGCCGCATGACCAGCGCAGATAAAAAACATTTCATAACGGTATCGCGGGGTGCAGTCTTTGAATGTGTCACCATTCTGCAAGTGTTGGGAGAGACTGGCGCGTTACCAATGGCAGAAGCACAAAATCTCTACGACCGATATGAAAAGATTTCGAAAATGCTACTGGGCATGTATCGAAGTCATGAATAAAATTGGCGGGTAGTTTAACAGAACGTTGGCCACAGTTTCAGGTTTAGAAAGGTATAAGTGGTGTACTTTTGCCTATGAGAATAAAAAAGTTTTTGGTCCGGTAGCTCAACTGGATAGAGCATCAGATTTCTAATCTGAGGGTTCGGGGTTCGATTCCCTGCCGGATCACAAAAGGATTTTTCAAATGAAAAAAGCTTCTGGACACAGGAGCTTTTTTTATTCCTAAGGTCTTCCCATCATACTGCTGCGAAAAATATTTCCTGAAGAATATAGATGAAAGGATGCCTTCAATGAGCTTTATATTTCTAATCCGATCTTCGTCTTCCATTCGTTTATGAATCGTAAGCTAACCACGACATGAAGCCTTACTCAACACCTGTCAAGCAAGGTTTTTCATATAGCATAAGTACTAGAATACACTTCAAGATAACCCGTGCAGTAGCTTGATAATTACTTTGATACAAATTTTAAAAACGTCTTTCCTTTGTTGATTTTCCCTATGAAAATTGATGTTGTCAGTGTCTTTCATCAACACATTTTCATCGTCATAGAAGAATGTATTTGTCTCTTTTTCATAGGTAAAACTGCTCCTTATCTTGCTGATAAATCCCCGTTTTCATAGGAGAAATCGAAGTGATTAAAATCATACAAAAACAATTATCATGTTGGTTTATAAAGGAATATTATATATTCGTGTCCAGAAGTGTATACACACGATGTAGACACTGAAGAAAAGTTTTATTAACCACTAAAAACGCTATGGCAAAAACAGCAAAAAAGGCAGCAAAAAAAGCTGCGAAGAAAGTAGTAAAGAAAGCAGCTAAGAAGGTTGCAAAGAAAGTAGTAAAGAAGGCGGCTAAGAAAGCCGTTGCAAAGAAGGTAAAGAGAAAACCGAATGCAGCCTTCATGGCTCCTCTTACTTTAAGTCCAGCTTTATCTGAAGTTGTTGGAAACAAGCCACTACCACGCACTGAGATCATCAAAAAAATCTGGGAGTACATTAAGAAGAACAAACTTCAGGATGCTAAGAACAGAAGAATGATCAATGCAGATGCAAAACTAAAAGTAGTTTTCGGAGGCAAAGGTCAGATTTCTATGTTTGAGTTAGCAAAGGTTATCAACAAACACGTGAAATAGTTTCTTTACTGAACTATAAAAAAGGCTCCGCGAAAGTGGGGCTTTTTTTGTGCGGAGACTTTTGCTCCTACCCCAATAATCCATTGAGGAAGATGTTAGTATTCAGAAAACACAATCAATCACTAAAAAATATTGAATTAGAATTCAAAAAATAGTTGTGGAGAAAAGATAAAATGTATCTTTGCGCCTCGATAAACGTTCGGGGTGTAGCGTAGCCCGGTATCGCGCTTGGTTTGGGACCAAGAGGTCGTCAGTTCGAATCTGGCCACCCCGACTTAAAGACAATCAAATGTCGGCAAAGCCCTCTAAAAATAATTTTTAGAGGGCTTTTGCTTTTTATAGCCCTTCAAAAAATTCAAATATTCTCAGTATGTAGGTGAGCTTTTAGGTGAGTCTTTCGTATACCCGAAGAGGCTCACCTTTATCGATGTAGTGATTTGTTTATCAGTCATTTAATTTGATATCATTTTAGACACTTTGTGTGGGAACTGGTGAAATAAAACAGTTCAAAATCAATCATTCCAAAACAAACCACATGGAAAAGAGAGTCACTTACAGCACGTCATTCCTTCTACGTACGTCCAAAGGAAGTAAACAAGAATCACTCATTTACTGTCGTATTACAGTAGACATGCAACGCACCGAGTTCTCCATCAAGCGCAAGATCAGAAAAGAATTATGGAACACGGGCAAGCAAAGAACAACGGTGAAGAGGGCAAAAGTGTGAACGCTTACATCAAGCAAGTTGAGTCGCAGATATTTGAATACTATCGTGACATGCTTGCAGAATGTAAGCTTGTAGCTGCCGAGGCACTGAAGAATATCTGCCTGGGGATTTTTAAACAAGAGCAATCACTCCTTGCTCTCATCAATTCCGCTTCATTCTGCTTTTTTAGGAAGACCTATTGGGGATGCTAATTTCAAAAACGGTCGAGACACCAATTTTTGATTGAACGCTAATCGTTCCTCCTAACTTGAGAACCGCCTCTTTAACTATATAGAGACCAAGGCCAGAACCCTTCGACTTCTCTGACGCTCGGAAAAATATATTAAATATTTTATCCACGTACTCATCTTTAATACCTATACCATTATCCGAAAATGATAAACAGGCTTTCTCCTCAGATGTTTTGATTTGGATTAAAATTTCTGATGACTCTTTTTCGATATCCTGATATTTAATCGCGTTCGACAATAGGTTCGTCACGATAATTTCAATCCGTGATTTATCAGAGAAGAAAGGAACATCACCGATCATTTCTAACGTGACATGTAAGCGGTCTGCTCCGCTAACCATCGACAGTCTATCTTGTGAATCGAAGATAATTTCATTGAAACTAATCTGACTAACACACGGTTCAACCCTGGAGTTTCTTGAATAATCAAGTATGTCACGTATAAAGCCATCTAATCGATTAATACTGGAACGTATCATTTGAAGATACCCTTTATGAGAAGGTGTTAGCTCTTCTAATTCCGCCACACTAACAAGGCCCAAAATTGAGGCTAGTGGTGCCCGCAGATCATGAGAGACGCTGTATACAAAATGGTCTAGTTCATAATTTGTTTTTTGAAGATCCTCAAACTGCTGATGCAATTCGATTTCAATCTGCTTTCGCAGTCTCTCGTTCTGCGAAGCTTTAATCAAATGCGTTATTGTGCCCACCAAAGGCTCCAGGAAATCAATAAGTTCTTGATCATATCCTCCTGAACGATTGGAAAGCCCGAGCATACCTTCCATTTTTCCATCTGACCCAAAAGGTAAACCCAGGAATGCATTCAAAGGTGGATGTCCGTGCGGAAGGCCTCCTCGTCTTGGATCCGTTGACGGACTGTTGGAAATTATAGGTTGACCCGTAGTCATTACCTTTCCGAAGAGCGTTTTTAAGTTTGCAAACACCAATCCATCCTCAATATTATCATTATAGAATTTTCGTGTCTCCTCATTCCATGCGATGTTCGTTATGGTATGGGTTTTCAGAAACGGTTGCCCGTCTGCATCCAAACGAATCTCGCCAATAAATCCATATTCACTTTCCGTTATATCAAGCAGGTCTTTGAGGAGAGTATCAAAGGCATATCTTGAATCTTCGGAGCGAATGAATAAAGCTTGTGCGCGGATAATAATTTCGTTCAGTCGCTGCTGCAATTGAAGTTTCTCCTCAGCTTCTTTACGAGATGTTATATCTTCAAGAGTTCCTTCAAAATATTTAATATTATCATGCTCATCTTTAATCACGCGATCATTGGCGCGTACCCACACCATCTCTCCATTCTTCTTTCTAAGTTTTAGCTCCATGTTGAGAGCATACCCGTCCTTTTCAAGCATTTTCTTTAAGCGCAGCCGATCATCAGGATTGGTATAAAGCTGGGTTCCCAAATCCGTAATAGAAGTTACCATATCATCAGATGATTCGTACCCTAACATCTTTGCTAGCGAAGGATTTACCATTATAAACTGACCTTCGGGTGTAGTTTGATAAATACCCTCAATTGCATTTTCAAAAATATTACGATATCGCTCTTCGGCCTGGTGACGTGATGCCGTTGCTTTTCTTAATTCAGTAATATCGACACCCATACCAGCAAGGCAGGGTACACCGTTAAAATCTACTGCACAACCATTTAAATAATAGGGTATCTTCTTTCTTTCTTTGGTTAAGAAATATGCTTCAACATCTGCTTTGCCTTTAACAAATACATTCATTATTTTTTCTTTCACCAATTCCTTTTCATCATCATCAAAAAGATCAAGGGGGTGTAGAGAAAATATTTCTTGCGTATTATAACCTGATACCGCCTCAAAATTTTTATTCCATCGAATAAACTTTCCGTTTGAATCGAATAGATAAAAAATTCCTGGAAGACTGTTAATAAAGGCATTTGAAAGATCTCGCTCTTTAATTATTTTCTTCTCGGCCTTTTTTCGTTCAGTATTATCACGAATAAAAGCACAAAAGAACTCACCATCATTCTCGTGTATTGGGGTAATGAATAGTTCAATCGGAAATTCTTTTTGATCACGATTTAGGGCCGTAATTTCTAACAACTTATTCAACATAACTCCAGTACCTGTTTCCAAATACTTTTCCATTCCCCTAAGATGCCTTGCCCGATATTGTTCTGGGATAATTGCATCCGCCATTGACTTGCCTACCATCTCTTCTTCACTCCATCCAAATATCTTTTCCGCTTGCGGGTTCCAGACCGTTATTTTACCTGTTCGATCCATACACATGATAGCATCTAGAGCGGAGTTTACGATGAGCCTTTTGGTTAACTCGCTACGCTGAATGGCAAGTTCTGCTCTTTTCCGTTCGGTAATATCGCGGAAGTAGATGGACAAACCTGTAGAGGATGGATAGATATGATTTTCAAACCAGAGGTCATAAGGATCGTAATGCGCTTCAATAGATCGATGCTGCTGAGTCGCCATAGCATCCTCATATTCCTTGTGAAAAGGTTGACCTATGCCCTCAGGAAATTCAGTCCAAATATGCTTTCCAATAAGATAGCCGTGTGGTCTGTTAAATATTTGTTCTGCTTTTACGTTGATGTAGGTATAACACCAGTTTTTGTCAAGGGCCACAAATGCATCGCTTACTCGTTCAAAAATATCTTTGATTTCATCGGTCTTTTTTTCTACAAGGTTTGCCGCTTGATTATTTTTTTCCTGAAGGATGGCGATGGAAGACCTAAGTTCAAGCAGATTTACAACCTGTCGTCCAAGCATACGAAGGTTGCTATATTGCTGCTCGCTAAGTTTTCTTGGCTTTCGGTCAATAACTGCAAGCGTTCCGAGTTTGTAGCCATCGCTGGTGGTTAGTGGGAGGCCTGCATAAAACCGAATATTAGGATACCCCAGTACCAACGGATTATCTGAAAACCGGTCGTCCTGATAGGTGTCCGGTACGATCATAAATTCATTCTGAAGAATGGCGTGGGCACAAAACGAAAGATTGCGATGCGTTTCACTTATTTCTAATCCCTTTTTCGCCTTAAACCATTGACGATCCTGGTCAACAAATGTGATAAGTGCGATCGGTGTATCACAAAGTTGAGAAGCCAACTCCACGATATTGTCATAATCTACTTCTGCTTCTGTATCCAGAATATGATACTTTTGAAAGGCCGCAAGTCTCTCCTTTTCGTCTAACGGTAATACGCTAATTTTCATCTTTTCTCAATTGCTTTATTGCAAGATTGGTTGACAAGATTTCAAATTAATTCAATTTAATAAGATCTGGGAAAGACTCATTATTTAAAATAAGCTTCGCTCATGAATACAGGAAACGCCATCTCTGTGCAGATTAAAACAATGGTACACTGAAATAGTTTGACATAAGTTTACTACCCCTATTTTAAAACGGTAAATCTGAATTCTGATCCAACACCCAATTCTGAGTTCACATGGATTGAACCCCCTAACTTTTCTACTAATTTTTTAACAGTTGAAAGCCCAATACCGGTTCCTGAATTATTAAATCGATCTTTAATCCCAAGCGTTACAAAGGTTTCAAATATTTCCGAACATTGTTTTTCATCAATTCCTATCCCATTATCTTTAATTACAAATTCATATGAATTTTCTTTGACTAGCACATTAATTTGTATTTTAACTTTTTCACTGTGGTTATACTTGATTCCATTGCTTAACAAATTTGTCAGTATTTGTCTTATCGCAATTTCGTTTGTAGTTATTACAGTAGGCTCAGAGCGATAGATAATTTCATGTTCATTTTGTGGATCCAGTCCCTCTACTATTTCCTTAAGTATTTCATTAAGATTGAACTCTCCTCTATCCAGAACTTTGGAATTTACTCCTATATAATGCGAAATAATGCCATCAATGAAACTTTTTAATCGCAAAGATGAATTTGATATATGATCTATAATCTCATCTCTGTTCCCATTGTTTTTTTCTTGTTGGTTCTGTTTTAGAATACCGGCTAACGCTATTATGCTATTTAATGGGGATTTAATGTCGTGCGATATAACGTACGCAAATTTTTCAAGCTCCATATTCCTCGAATGAATTTCCCTTTGAGTTTCCTCTAATTGTTTGGCAGCCTTTTTTAACCCCAATAGTTTTACAACTTGATTGGCTAATGCTCGTAACGAGTCAAGCTGTGATTCAGTTAATTCTCTCGGTTTATTGTCAATTACGCATAATGTCCCCAGCGAAAAACCGTCTCCATTGATCAGGGGTACGCCCGCGTAAAAAATCACATTCGGTTCTCCATTCACGAGAGGATTGTTTGCAAATCGCTCGTCTTCTCTCGCATCTTTAACGGTCAATATGGAGTTTGGAGAATTTATCGCATGGGCACAGAAAGAGTAATCGCGAGGAGTTGATCGCGTAGCAATGCCTCGATTTGATTTAAACCATTGTCTATCTGAATCGATTAGGGAAATTAAAGAAATAGGAGTTTGACAAATTTCAGAGGCAATCTTCGTAATGTCATCGAAGTCCCGTTCTGGCAAAGTTTCAAGAATAGAATATTCATGTAAAGCTTTAAGACGTTCATCTTCGTTATCTGGAATCTTAGGAATCTTCATGACTCGATTTTGTTAGAAAAGGTAAAATGCTAAGTATCAATAGGTCGTCTCCAGCACTATCTATGCATTGTTGCCTACCTATAGTTTTAAGTTTATATACAATGTACAGATTTTTATACCGCAAGTCACTTCAAATTGATGCAATTACAATGTCTATTCCCAACATTAAAGAAAAAGGGCTCGGAATGATTATCGAAGATCAAACCGGAATCGGTAAAGGTCGAATAGCAGCATCAACTATCAACTACGCAGTTGAGCAAAGCGTTCAGCCCATCCTCATCACCGAGAAGGCTAGTCTTAATGATCTAGTATTATTATGTTTGATGAACCGACTGGTAATCTCGTTTTTTACATCTGTAAAGAGCTTCTGTAGTGAGTACAACTGCTTTCATTCCGGCTCGCAAAGCTGCCTCAACTCCTTTGGGCGCATCTTCAAACACAATACAATCATCAGGAGAAAAACTCAGAAGCCTCGTTGCCTTTAGATGGGTTTCAGGATGTGGCTTACTGATAGAAACATCATTCGCACTTACAATCGCTCCAACGTAATGCCTGATTTAAAAATTGTCTAGAACCAAATCAATATTATAAGAAATGGCTGCTGAACCAATGGCCATTTTTATTTTGTCGTCATACGCCTGATCCAGAAACGAAAATAATCCAGGCAATAAATCACGATGCGATCTGTATAGTTGTTGATACTGCCGCTCCTTGTTCAATAAAATGCGATCCACCTCCTCTGCTGTAAAACGGTTCTCTCCAAATATTCGAATGAGCAGCTCATGGTTTTTACCGTACATGTGAAGCTTTACTTCTTCAAGGGAAAGATTAGCACCGAGTTCGTTTACAATAACATCATACCAAACGTTAAGATGATACTCCATATCATCGATCATCGCTCCATTCAAATCAAACAAAAAAGCTTTTGCCTCCTTCATAAAATATACATTCTCCAGTTACTGATTGACAGTACTTTTACGCTCTTATGTTTGCGTTGACAGAGTTTGTCCCCCTGTTAATTCGATTATCATTGGCACCACTTTCAGCAGGATATAGTTCCAAAATTCGATTTCGTTGAGAGCGAACGGTATCTTCCATTTTTTGCATTTTAGACGGAGCCGCGTTGAGCTTCGTCCTTGTGCGAAGGATTTCCGCATTCTTCTTTTTTAATTTTAACTGAAGATCGATCCCAATCTGGATCAGTGAATCCTTATCACTCTCCAACACATTTTTCTTTTTATACATCATAAAGCATTTGAAGGTTTGTAAGTCATAATTACTAGGTAAGTGTAAATAGTAGAATGATGATTTCAAATAAGAAATATTTAATATTCAGTTAATAGTTATATTCTATTATCACTTTACATCCTGGAATTTACCTTTCGATTCAGGCTACTAAAATAAATCTATAGGAACTTCACCTGCACAACTTTTCGATCGCACGTTCAAAGCCATATTGATCTACTACTCCGCAAAACGCCACAATGATTTATAGTCTTCGCTTAAAGTTTGATTGGTAAGAATAGCCCGAACCATATCAACAGGAATGGATCCTTCTCTGAGTATTTTGTCATGAAATTCCTTCTCCGACATTTTACCAGAGCCCACCATTTCTTTTTTCAAACTATAAAACTGCAGCCCTCCAACCATATAGGCAATTTGATATAGGGGACCATAGCCCCCGGTGAAAGAACGTCTTACCTCTGCTTCAGCATTTGCACGTTCATGTCCTACCCGCTCAACCAGAAAATTGATGCTTTGCTGAGGTGTCATTTTGCCAAGGTGATAATTCAAAGAGAAAATTATTCTGGCACAGCGGTGCATTCTCCAGAACAACATTCCTATTCTATCTTCCGCTGAGCTGGGAAATGAATGATCCCACAAATTAAATTCCCAATACAATGCCCAGCCCTCAACCCAGAAGGGAGTATCGAAACTCCAACGATAAGGTTTGTAACGCTCTGTCATAAATTGCTGAAGGTGATGACCCGGAATTAATTCATGCTGAACAGTAGCCTTGGAGAAATGTGGATTGTTTCCCCGCATGCTCATCATCTTCTCGCGATGCTCCATAGTGTTTGTTGGATACGATACAATAATTTCTTCACCACCCAGAAAAAACGGACTAACCTTCTGTGCGTCCGGAGACATCATGGTCATGCGCCACGTTTCTTTCGCCAATGTAGGTATCGTAATCAGATTTCGTTCTTCTAAAAACCGGATTGCTTCTTCAGCCAATGAATCAATCAACGCAGGTTGATCACCCGGAGCTACATAAGTGTTCTTTACTTTTTCCAATGCAGCCTTCCAGTTATTACCAAAGCCCATCGCCTGAGAAGTTTTCAACATTTCGGAATCACACCATGCAAATTGCTTTTGTGCAATCGCGATAATTTCTTCCGGTGTGTATACAATAAATTCAGTTTGCAAACTTTTAATCAGTGCTTCTCGGCCAATCGGATTGCCTATGATACCACTGCCATCATCCTTGACAGAAGTGTTAACATAGTGCTTCACTAAAAAATCTTCATACACTTTTAATGTGGCAACCAACGTATCATAGGGCTTTTCAATCCACCAGGTAAACGATGGATCATAACCCTTATAAAACTCGTACGACTCTTTCAGGCTTTCACGCAATGACTTTACTACCGCAGCTGCCTTTTCTGCTTTTTGCCAACTTAAGAATGGAGTGGTCTTACTAATTTTTTCTTTTGCTGCTTGTGCGAAGCGGAAAGCATCATCAAACGTCTTTGCCAGGCTCGGTGAATTTACTTTCTCTCCTCTCCGACTTTCTTTAATAAAAGAATACAACGGAGAAGCAAAGTTTGTGACAAATGCCACCTCTTCAAATTCATTTTGTTTGATTTTTAAAAAATAGAATTCTTTATCAATCTGATTCTTCAGCAGGATATAATCAACCTTACCTTCCTGCGAAAGTTGAGCGAATGATACTTTCTTAACAACACCAGACCAATCAGTATAGAATTGTGAAAATCGTTGATAGTACTCAGCAGACTCCCTCACATGGTACTTTCGCATCAGCGCTTGCTTGTCAGCCTGAAATTGAGATACCAGTTCCGAAATCTCATCAGCCTTTGCTATGTGAGACACAAAACTTATCAGGAGGAACAGTAGTGGTACGCTGCTTTTCATAAATATATTTTGTCTAAGGTAAGAAGAGTACTGAAGTTGCGAATAAAAAATACTTTTCTTTTATCAGGCTTCTCCCTTCTCTATCACTCTTTATCGATTGGATTTTGTTTGTATTCCATTACTAAACGAACATCAACTATGGGGTCTGCCTGGTTGTATGGTTTTGCTTGAAATTTTATAGTAATGCTTTCTTCGCCAGTTATCAGTTTAGAAGGATGCGATAGGTGATGTCGTAGAATCGGCTCTGCTTACACTTGTTGATATCTTTTGTTGCAATCTTCTCTATTTCTATTAGAATGCAACAGGCTACAGTATTGATTAATCATGCGCTCGATGAAGGCTAATCTCTCTTGTCCTTATCTGCAGTCAAATTTGTTTCACGGTTTACGAATAGATCCTCAGCAATGTTTACACATCTGCCTCTTGGTGTATATTTGTTTCATGACAAAAAGTATTTTACTCATTGATGATGAGCGTATTTTCAACTTCATTGCAGAAAAACTAATAGTCGCGTTAGGCGCAAATACCAAGATCATTGTAGCAGAAACGGGTCAGCAAGGATTGAATTTGATCCAAGAACAATTTCTCGCTTTCGGCACACTTCCTTCCCTCATCCTCGTTGATTTCTATATGTCACCAATGGATGGAGTAACATTTGTCGAGTCATTCTATAAACTGAACATTGCCGGGATGGAACAACCGCTTATCGCTTTAACAACTTCATCTACCATTTCTTCTGATATTGAATTAGCAAAATCTGCTGGAGTACATACGTTTCTGGCTAAACCTATTGCAGAGATTGAACTCATTGCGTTACTTAAAAAAGCGAACATTTTGTAGTTGAGATTTTATGGTAAGTATAGGGGACTCATGTTTCGCTACAAATCAATATCAAAAAGCAGGTAGCGTAAAGGATTGAACGTCCAAAACTTCGGAAAGCTTGAATGATGAAGCAGCCGATGAATTAGTCTTACCAACTTCGATCCGTTGATACTGCTATTTGGAATTTTTGATTCTGCAGCAAGTCGATAGTGTTGAATAATGACAAGTGCGTTGTTTTGACAGATCCATTCCCTAAACTATGGTTAGCCAATTATTCTGAGCGAAGAATTATCTCTTTAAATTAAATGAATGGAGCCAGACCTCAGGTCTTTTCGGTTTTTATTCAATTGAGATAAAGATAAGGCACCCCTATCGATTTGCATTTGATGTTAGTCTGTTGAACTAAAAACAAGATATTTGATAACTTTAATTCTTTTCAAAACTAAATTATGACAAAACGCAACATCGCTGATATTCTGGGCAAGGATGCCAGTTACCTTTTAGAACATAAAAGCAAAACAATTTCCAGTGACCAGCTTTTTACACCTTCTTCTGATTTTGTCGACAGAATATTCATTCACTCCGATCGCAATACACAGGTTCTCAAAAGCCTTCAATCCATGTTCGACAAAGGCAGGCTGGGTGGTACCGGCTTTTTGTCTATTCTTCCAGTAGATCAGGGTATTGAACATAGTGCAGGAGCGTCATTTGCAAAAAATCCGATGTACTTCGATCCTGAAAATATTATTAAGCTTGCTATTGAAAGCGGATGCAATGCCGTTGCCACAACTTTTGGTGCACTCGGCATCATGTCAAGAAAATATGCTCACAAGATTCCGTTTATTGTAAAAATAAATCACAATGAGTTATTAACATATCCCAACAAAGCCGATGAGATCATGTTTGGCTCCGTGGAAGAGGCATGGAATCTGGGTGCGGTGGCGGTGGGGGCAACTATTTATTTTGGTTCTGATAATTCAACGCGTCAGATTCAGGAAGTATCCAAAGCTTTTGAGCGCGCCCACCAACTGGGTATGGCAACGATCCTGTGGTGCTACACCCGTAACAGCGCATTTAAAAAAGATGGCATAGACTATCACGTATCAGCCGACTTAACGGGTCAGGCCAACCACATTGGTGTAACCATCCAGGCCGATATCATCAAGCAAAAGCTTGCTGAAAATAATGGTGGTTACAAGGCCTTGAACATGGGTGGCAGTAGCTATGGCAAGCTAGACGAAAAAATGTATACTGAATTAACCTCCGATCACCCGATTGATCTCTGCCGTTATCAAGTTGCAAACTGTTACATGGGGCGTGCTGGCTTGATTAATTCAGGTGGTGAATCAAAAGGTGCAAATGATTTGGCAGATGCAATACGCACGGCTGTAATAAACAAACGTGCCGGTGGTA
This sequence comes from Chryseolinea sp., assembly GCA_031412655.1. GTDB lineage: Bacteria > Bacteroidota > Bacteroidia > Cytophagales > Cyclobacteriaceae > Chryseolinea. Next base: position 13,108 of record JANODK010000220.1, on the reverse strand, counting down.
TGGGCCTGATATCGGGAAGAAAAGCATTTCAACGCCCGATGAAAGAAGGTGTCGAAATCATGAATGCCATACAGGATGTCTATCTGGATAGCACGATCACACTTGCATAAGTACAACAAGGAAATGTAATATGTCCAATCATTCTTGGGCAAGATCGTTATGTGTGTAAACAAAAGATATGATTTCCATCACCTCAACCGGTGATCCTAATCGTCATGATGACCTTCACGGTTGGCAATCATATTCATCAGTCATTAATTTACCGGCTATACCGAATTTAAAACTCAGCAAGAAGCAGATGGTGAGGGGACGGATGTTTGAATCTTCAATATAAGTCAATTGAACAAGCAACGATTTATCCTGCTTAAAAGCTGCAAGAGTATCACTACCTTTCCATTTTAAAGTTGTCAACAAGAAAAGATCACTTTGGCATGTTTGATCTTGATTGCGGTTATGAGATTTCTGACCGCGTTCCCAACGTACTACTCCTAATCTTGAGCAATGCCCCAGGCTTGTCATCGAGCAATAAAAACGTCTTCATCCAAAAGCATTCTATCTGATTAAATTCATCATTTGAAATGACTTCTGTCAGTCTTCGCGCTATGTCTTTAATTTAGCTTGGGAATTATTCTTTCATTATGCATTCTTTTCTGAAGTCCTGGATTTTAATTCTTCTTTTCATTTTTACAGCTTCTTGTAAGAAAAGTATGGAAAAAACCCATCCGGCAATTGAACCGATCTCCGAATCGGTTTATGCATCCGGTGTCGTTAAAAGCAAAGATCAATACCAGGTATACTCCACTGTAAATGGTATTATCCATGAGATGCTTGTAACGGAAGGCGATATAGTGAGGAAAGGAGATCCTTTGATGAAGGTATTAAATGAAAGTTCCAGACTAAATGCAGAGAATGCCAACCTGGCGGCCGAACATGCTGACCTGAAATCCAATAGTGGAAAACTAAAGGAGGCAAAAGCCTCGATTGATCTTGCATTGAGTAAAATGAAAAACGATTCGTTGCTACTGGTGCGACAACAAAATCTAAAAGCGCAAGGAGTTGGAAGTCTTGTTGAGCTTGAACAACGTGAGTTAGCTTATAAAAACTCATTGACTAATTATGAAGTAGCTCGTTTGAGTTATCGTGATTTAAAAAGAGATCTTGCCTTTTCTGCGAGTCAATCCCAAACCAATCTCAAAATCAGTAATGCCCTTGCCAGTGACTATTTGATTCGCGCGGAAGCTGACGGAAAAGTATATAAGGTTCTGAAAGAAAAAGGTGAGTTTGCCAATACCCTAAGTCCGATAGCAATTATTGGCGATGCAAATGCTTTTTTAATTGAGCTCAATGTAGACGAATATGATATAGCACGAATCAGAAGAGAACAGCTTGTGATATTTACGATGGACAGTTATAAAGGAGAAGTTTTTGAAGCAAAAGTAGAAAAGATTGAACCCCTGATGAATCCAGAGACCAGGTCCTTTACTGTAAAGGCCAATTTCATTACCAAGCCTTCATTGCTTTACCCGAACCTTTCCGTAGAGGCAAACATCATTATCAGAACGAAACAGAAAGCGATGACTATTCCACGAAGTTACCTCATGAATGATTCTTTAGTATTAGTGGGTAAGAATGAAAAAAGAAAAGTGGTGATCGGGATAAAAGACTATCAAAAAGTGGAAGTGGCGAGTGGACTAACAGAAAACGATATCATCTACAAATCGGATCAATGAACGTACGGTTAATATTCAGAATTGCTAAGTCGCTTTTGCTTGCCCGTTGGAAACAAACATTAGTTGCGGCTGTTGGTGTTACATTTAGTATCACCATGTTCATTGGATTGTTAAGTTTCATGACCGGCCTCAACGACTTGCTGGATGGTTTGATTCTAAATCGAACGGCCCATATCCGGTTGTTCAACGAGATCAAACCGAATATCCATCAGCCAATTAACAGTTCCTCAAAATTTAAAGACCACTACAATTTCATTCGATCGGTCAAATCCGGTAATAGTCGTCAGGAGATTTATAACAGCGGAATGATCATTCAAGCGCTTCATCATGACAAGCGGGTAATCGGTGTTGCGCCCAAGATAACAGCCCAGGTCTTTTTTAACGATGGATCAATTGACATTACCGGAATCATCAACGGCATTGACGTTGAGGAAGAAAGTGATTTATTCCATTTCAATGAATATGTAGTGGATGGTCGTTCTGTGGATATCCGATATGTGTCGAACAGCATCATCCTGGGAAAAGGATTAGCTGAAAAGCTGCTGGTCAATATGGGTGATGTAGTGCAGGTCACTACTGTAACCCAGCAACAATTCTCCTTAAAGGTTGTGGGTTTCTTTCAGTCTGGAATACAAGAATTAGACAAAGTTCAAAGTTATGCGTCCATAGCTACGACTCAAAAGATATTAAGTAAGCCGAGCCATTACATAACCGATATACAAGTTAAGCTAACGAATATCGATCAGGCACCGTCCATTGCAAAAGAATATGCACAAATGTTTCAAGCGGACGCGGAGGATATCCAAACTGCCAATGCACAATTTGAAACGGGCTCATCAGTAAGAAGCATTATCTCGTATGCTGTAGGAATCACGTTACTGATTGTTGCAGGGTTTGGTATTTACAATATTCTTAATATGATGATTTACGAGAAAATGGATTCCATTGCCATCCTGAAGGCAACTGGTTTTTCAGGGCAAGATGTAAACCGAATTTTCATTGTAATCGCGTTGAGTATTGGACTTTTTGGAGGAGTGCTGGGATTGGGTTTTGGCTTCGTATTATCCTTTGCTATCGATCAGATTCCTTTTAACACCGCTTCCCTACCAACGATTAAAACCTACCCGATTAACTACAATCCTGCTTTCTACTTTATTGGTACATCATTTTCAATGGTTACTACCTATCTGGCAGGATGGGCCCCTGCACGAAAGGCCAGCCGCATCGATCCTGTCGTTATTATACGAGGTAAATAATATGAACGAGCTCATTGTATTAGAGGCCAATCACATTGTGAAAAGTTTTCATGATCCCGTGAATGTTCCTGTACTAAAAGATATTTCATTATCGATCCGTAAAGGAGAGTTTGTTTCCATTACCGGTAAATCAGGATGTGGAAAGTCTACCTTACTCTACATACTGTCTACCATGGACACCGATTATGAAGGTGATTTGCTCATTGGCGGTGAAAAAATGCGAGGACGAACAGAGAAACAACTGGCCCGTGTACGAAATGCCAAGATTGGCTTTGTATTCCAATTCCATTATTTACTAAACGAATTTACGGTATTAGAAAATGTAATGCTGCCAGGCTTAAAGTTAAACGCATTGACAGAGGAAGAAGTACGGAAGCGTGCTTTGGATCGATTGCAAACACTCGATATCCATCCCCTTGCGGATAAAAAAGCCAATCAATTATCGGGTGGAGAAAAACAACGCGTAGCAATTGCGCGAGCACTGATTAATGACCCCAGTATCATCATGTGTGATGAACCGACCGGGAATTTGGACAAGGCAAACAGCCTAGTTGTCTTTGACATTTTTAAAGAGCTTGCTGAGAAACACGAACAGGCTTTATTAGTTGTTACGCATGATCAGGAATTTGCCAAAAATACGCACCGCATTATCGTAATGGAAGATGGTAAGATTATACTTTAAATTCGCAGAAAAGTGAAAGGATTATCGAATAATGCAAAACACCATACTTTTTTTGATTGTATTTAGTTATCCAAAAGTAAGTACTTATACTATTCCTGCCCTGTTCTGTATAGCGCCTGTTGCTTTTTCTCTGCTTTATCAAACCGGTTAATAAACGAACAATGCTGACAAAACTTTTCAACCCGCACACCCTTTAAAAAACCATTTCTCATGTTTAAAAATCGGCCGCTGTTCACAATATCTTTCAATGATTGTTCTTTTATATTTCCCAAATTGATTGCCGCATTTTTATCTAAGCAACACGGAACCACCGAACCATCGGCATGTATGCCAATATGATTCACTGTGCCGTGGCAGCGACCTTGCGTACCCTGATAGGGTAATAAAAATGAGGGCCATTCAAAACGAGAATCGAAATGTAAGTAAAGTCTGTTCCAAATGTTTTTGGATTTGATTGCGCCTGTTTCGATATTTCTGTTAATCGTAATGTTGAAGTATGATTCTATTTTTAAAAAAATATCTTCATTATCCGAATCGTTGCTTTCCTGATTCCACAATCTGAAATTGGTATAGAGTGTCGGTCGTAACTCCTGAGCCGATTTTGCAAATTCAAATAAGGGTAACAGATAGGGATAGATGTCTCGATCTGGAAAATTGTCTTTAAAAGCCTGCAAAGAAAAGTTGACTTGTCGTATACAGCTGGAGTTTATGATGCGCTCTTTATACTTTCCGATCAGAATTCCATTGGTTGTCAGATCGATTTGAGTACTATACCTTTCACAAATATCCAATATCTCTGAAAACTTAGGATGCGCCAGGGGTTCACCCAACAAATGCAAACAGACAATTTCTGCGAGTGGAGCAACTTCTTTCAGGATGGCCTCAAACTCAGTAAGATCCATTAACTTCTTGTCTTTTTCTACCACCGGACAAAAAGAACATTGCACATTACAAATGTTGGATATTTCCAGATAGATTTTTTTGAACATGCTTCTGTTTAATATGAGTTTCGTCTTGTACTAAAGATTCATCTGATAAACCAATAGCAACGAAGCTCAAAATTACAAGTATTTTTTTAATCCTAACCTTCAATTGTTAATCTATACATTGATAATGAAAAACGTTATACATCAAAGTCGTGATTAAAACCACATTCAGTTAGCAGCACAGTATAGTCCCATTCGAACATGATCATAATCACATTTGAATCTGACGATCATCAGTAGCACAAATTTCAGTTGTTACGAGATTGCTTTTATATCTCGCTATCCACACCATGACGCTATCTCAAAACATAAGACTATTTCTAGATGAGAGCGGTGAATTGAGCCGGTTTGCCTGGCGATTTTTCCAGGAGGGCTTCAAGCCACGATATGAGTTCGGTGAATTGGTAAGACAATCTTTTTTTATTGGCTATAAGTCGCTTCCTCTGGTCGGAATTACAGCTTTCATTATGGGTCTTGTCCTCACCATACAATCACGACCGACTCTGGTTGAATTTGGTGCAGAGTCCTGGCTCCCTTCCATGGTATCGGTTTCTTTGGTAAGAGAAATATCACCGATGATCACCGCGCTTATTGCTGCCGGTAAAATAGGATCGAGTATCGGTGCCGAACTGGGATCAATGAAAGTAACGGAACAAATTGATGCCATGGAAGTATCAGGAACCAATCCCTTTAAATTTCTGGTGGTTACGCGTGTGTTGGCTGCTACCATTATGCTACCGATACTTTCTATTTGGGCAAATGCCGTTGCTTTGTTTGGATCTTACCTGGGTGTGAACATTAAAGGTGCTGTGAGTTGGAATTTATATTGGACTCAGGTGTTCGATGCCCTCTCCTACAGCGATTTTATTCCAGCTTTGATCAAGACCTTCTTCTTTGGATTCATCATTGGCATCATCGGTTGCTACAAGGGATATTACTCAAAGAAGGGTACCGAGGGCGTTGGTAATTCTGCAAACTCAGCAGTAGTCGTTTCCTCGCTGCTGATTTTTGTGCTCGATTTAATTGCAGTTCAAATCACCGATCTTCTTGGATTAACCTAAAGATAATCTGACAATCGAGTTTAAAAGAAAGCACATCATGTACTTCAGCATATCGGAAAGTATGGGCATTAAACATAATGGAAGATAGTGGATCAGCAAGAAAATGAAATTGTTTTAGAAGTCAATAACGTATGTAAATCGTTTGGCAGCACGGTTGTGCTCAACCAATTTAACCTCAGTCTCCGCAAGGGAGAAAATCTGATTGTGCTGGGTAAATCCGGATCGGGAAAATCAGTTTTGATTAAGTGCATCATTGGCCTGATGAAACCGGAACAGGGTTCAATAAAAATATTTGGAAAGGATGTTTTATCAATGGAACACGAAGCGCTCGATCGGCTGCGTATGAAAGTAGGATTTCTTTTTCAAAGCAATGCACTCTACGACTCCATGACCGTTCGCGAAAATCTGGAATTTCCTTTGCGCAGGCACTGGATGAAAAAAGACATAACCAAAAGTATGGCTGATCAACTGGTAATGGAAGCCCTGCATAACGTTGGTCTTGAGCATACGGTAGACATGATGCCGATCGAACTTTCCGGTGGCATGCGAAAGCGCATAGCACTGGCCCGCACACTTATTTTAAAACCAGAAATTATTCTGTACGATGAACCTACCACAGGGCTTGATCCAATCACTGCGAAAGAAATTGTTCAACTCATTATAAACATCCAGCATAAGTATAAAACATCCTCCATTATTATATCGCACGATATGCAATGCGTAAAGATGGCAGCCGATCGCATTGTTATGCTCATCGATGGCATTTGCTACGTGACGGGTACGTTTGAGGAGCTGACTCAAAATCAAGACCCGAAAGTAGAACTGTTTTTTGACTAACCTCTATTGATATGAAAATGACAACAACATCCAATGTTCAACTCGGCTTATTTGTGATGATTGGTCTTGTCTTCTTAATTGCTGCGCTTTACTTAATTGGCAGTAATCGAAATCTATTCGATCAGACTTTCGAAGTAAACGCCACGTTCTACAATGTAAATGGATTGACAAAAGGTAACAACGTACGCTTCTCCGGGATTAATGTAGGCACCATCAAGCGCGTGGAAATTATCAGCGATACCTCGGTTAAGGTTACTATGATCATCGAAAATCAGACTCGGAAATTCATAAAAAGAAACTCCGTTGCAGCAGTAGGTACCGATGGACTAATGGGCAACAAACTAGTGAACATCAGCAATCCTTCTGGAGTTTTGGGTGAGATCATTGAAGAGGGTGATGCACTTGCCTCGGTTAAGCCACTGGAGACCGATCAAATGATGCGCACATTAGATATGACCAATGATAATTTATACTCCATTACAACAAATCTGAAAAAGATCACACAAAAAATAGATAATAGCAATTCCCTGTGGAGTATTCTGTCAGACAGTACGCTGGCTCAGAATGTAAATCAATCCATTGCCAATATCCGGTTAACCTCCCAACATGCGGTCACATTTACACGTGACCTCAGCTATTTGCTGAACGACCTGAAAAACGGAAATGGAATCGCGAGTACATTGCTCTACGACACCCTCTCAGCAGCTAAACTGAAACTAAGTATATCACAATTGCAGCAAGCGAGTGATCGCGCAGCTCAAATAACAACGGATATGAAATTCCTGACCGAAAAGATAAAACAAGCTGAAGGTGGTGCCGGGATTTTATTGCGGGATACAGCCTTCTCGAATGACTTGAATAGAAGCATGCATAACATTCAATCGGCCACATCACGCTTTGATGAAAATATGGAAGCACTCAAACATAATTTCCTGTTTCGCGGATATTTCAGGAAGCAGGAGAAAGAACGAAAGAAAATGGAGAATTCAGATTCAACGCAACGTTAGCCGCATGGAGCATTACGTTCAATGACGCGATTCATCAGGTGTCATAACATTTATCATCGCCTCATTTTGCATTAATTAATTGTGTCTCTATCCGAATTATAGTCATGCAATTGACTTTTAATGGACTGCAATTCATTGCGCAGGTTATTCACCCGTTGAAGAAGATGGTATATAGCATCGATACCTTCGATATTAATCTCAAGATCAAAATGCAGACGAATCATTTTCTCAATATCCTTGATCTGATCTGCTTGCAGATAGTGGATTTCTTCCGATGTTGTAATGTTAACCAAGCCATATTCTGACAACGCGTGTATAAACGATATCTCGATATTATAATGGGTGCAGAACTGCTCCATCGGAATCAGCTTTTCATTTTCCATTGGATTTGATTTTTGAAAGTTCCAAAAACAATTCTTTTTCTTTTTCAGTCAGGTTTTCCGGCATTTTAATTTGCCAGGTAATAAATAAGTCGCCATACTCTCCCTCTCTTTTATAAATAGGGAAACCTTTTCCTTTTAGCTTCACCTTCGCATTATTCTGCGTTTCTGGTTTGATAATAAGTTTCACTTTTCCATCGAATGTATCCGTTGTTATTTCTCCTCCCAACAATGCGGTATACAAATCTAAATCGGCTGTGGTGTGAAGATTATTTCCTTCGCGTTTAAACTTTGTGGTGTTGGTGATAATAAAGGTGATGTACAAATCTCCATTCGGGCCACCGTTTACACCTTCGCCTCCATGCCCTGCAATTTTGATGGTTTGTCCATTCTCAACTCCGGCAGGAATGGTGAGACGAATATTTTTTCCATTTACGGTTAACGTTTTTTTATCCGTTTTATAAACATCTTTTAAATCGAGATGTAATTCAGCATTAACGTCCTGGCCCCGAAACTTTACCTGACTTCTGCCCTGCTGTCTTGCACCACCACCAAACATCGATTCAAAAAAATCAGAGAAATCATGCTCTGAAAAGTTTCCGGAGAATTGCTCACCTGCACGCCCGGCACGTTGTTGATGCTGCTCGGCATGTTCACGTTGATACTGATGTGCTTCATCACGTTGTTTCCAGTCATGACCGTGTTGATCGTATTTCTTTCTCTTCTCCGGATCACTCAATACTTCGTTCGCTTCATTGATTTGCTGAAACTTCGCTTTCGCAGCATTGTCGTTCGGATTAAGATCGGGATGATATTTACGCGCCTGCTTACGATAAGCTTTCTTAATGTCGCTTTCGGTTGCGTCTTTCGTTAAATCCAGTATTTTATAATAGTCAATAAACTCCATAATTACATTTTCAGTACTAATTCCAGAATACAAAAACAGGATAATCGGCAACCATCGTTATCTTCTTCACAACATTTTCATTAAAAAATTGCTGCATTAGTGAACGGTGATGAAAGAATAGCGCCAGTGTATCACCGTTGTTTGCTTTCATATACTGATCTAACGTCCACCATACATCTTGTGAATGGTGACTATCAAAGCTCCATTGAATTTTATTCGCAAGACGTGCCTGAATGGCATCGTGCAATATTTCCATTTTCCGCTGTGATTCGGATGAAGGTTTCTTCTCATCAATGTAGAGCACGCGTATTTCGGCTTCTAAAGTGGTGGCTACTTTTTTTATTTGATCAATCAGAAATATCGGATTGCTATCGGGGTCGTAAGCATATACCATTCGCTCAATCGGTCTAAACGCATAACCCTCCGGCACAACAACAACTGGGCAACTCGTTTTTTCAATAACATGAAATGTATTACTGCCAAATACATAGTCATAAGCATTGTCGGCTCCATTGGTGCCCATTACTATGAGATCAAACATCAGAGCCTGAGTGGCTACGGCTTCGGCAAAGGTATGCGTGGTCTGATCAATGTAGTGGTGGCATGGAACTCCAAACTCGTTGCGCACTTCCTTTGCAAAATCAGCCAGCCATTCGGAAATAGATTCATTACTTTTTTTTGCTTCTTCTTCCAGTTGAATCGCTTCCGGCCAAATGGATAGGCGCACATAAAGTAATGTAAGGCTGGCAGACATTTTTTTTGCGAGTTGAGCAGCATATTCCGTTCCGCTTCGCAATGCTTCAGAAAAATCAACAGGACAAAGTATCTTTTTCATGACTTCATAATTTAGTCTCATGTAAAGTGCTCAAAACAAAATCAAGACGATGTGATGGAAATCAGGAGGGCGGGTGATTATTATCACAGTGACTAAAATCATCGCAGTTTATGGCAACAACAAGTCTACAATTCGCCATGAGCTGCTACCTTCACACATGTCAACAAAAATTTACTCCCAAAACATAACTCACATGAAAGCAACGGAAACTGATAAACCGCTTTTAGTAGTACTCAGTGATGGTACGCTAAAAGCGCAACAGGAAATTGATGAACTGGCATTGCAACTTGCTCTCGGCAAGGCGGAAGCCAAAGATAAATTCGAAGAATTAAAAAATGAATTCAAAGAAAGATTGTCAGTGTTGAAGCAACATCTAAACATATCCGCAGAATATTCAGTACCCATCGCTATCAACCTCAAAATAGATGAGCTTGAACTTCGATTACAACTTGGCAAAGTATCTTCAAAAGAAACGTTCAACATACAACGAGAAGCATTGATATCCGCGATTATCGCGTTTGAAATGGAAATCAGAGAAGTGCTAATGCATAGTGATCTATCTGATTATTATCATCATGAAGCCGAAAAATTTCTGCTGAAGCTTGAAATACTTCGCTTAAAATTCGGCATTGCCAAATTTGAAATTAAGGATGCTTTTCGAATGCGCATGAACCGAGCTGGTAAGGTCATTGAAAAGCTGACCGAGAAAGTGAGGAAAGCAGGAACGCGAACGCAGCATCACTTCGATTACAAGAAAGAAATAAGTGCTGCTTATAAACACTTGAAGAGTGCTGTGAAAAATCTTTAGGCCTTCACCTGCCAATCATCAATTTCCATATTTTCATTTTAGGGTGCTGATCGGAAATCAACTTGAGGATGCCCGCAAAGGGAACAAATAGAATCATACCCGATACTCCCCACAATATTCCTCCAGTAACAATCGCAATAAGGGTAGCAAGAGTATTCATGTTAAGCCGGTTGCTTACAGCCACTGGAAAGATAACATTCGCTTCAAGATATTGAACAATAGTGAAGACCGCTATCACTGCGATGGGGTACCAAACTGAGTTAAACGTAATCCAGGCCATGGTAACAGGTAAGAGTGAACCCGCCATAATTCCAAGATACGGTATGAACGTAAGTACAGAAGCAATGAAGCCGAAGAAGATGGCGTGAGGCACACCAATGATGAGAAGACCAACACTATTTAAAACTCCAACTGCTAAATAAACAATCGCCATACCTTTGATGAAATTGTAGTATGCATCGATGGTGAGCAATGCAATTTTTCGTACATCATCTTTTTTCTCTTGCGGAAAAAGATACAATACGATCTCAATTAGCCGATGCCTGTAGAACAATATAAGCCCCGCAAAGATGGGTATCATAATAAACATCACGGAAGAATAAACGGACGCACTAATAATAGACAGTATGCCGTTGGCCAAGAAATTAACGATGCGACCTCCTAATTCATCACTCCACTTCTCCTGCTGTACTTCTGTGAGTGAATAGTTTTGAATGACTGTTTGGGTTGTTTGATTAATCAGATCCTGAATCTTTATTTTAATGGTTGGCCATTCTTTTAGAAACAAAGAGAACTGTTGTGCTAACAGAAAAAAGATCAGACTGATTAATACAAGCATCAGTAGCAGACCGATCACAATGGCGGTCATCCGTCCTACCTTCTTTCGTTCAAGCCAGGCACAAAACGGATAAAGAATAAAACTGACAAGGGCAGCAAAACTTAAAGGTATAAAAAGGTCGCGGCCAAGGTAAAGTATAATGGAGCCATACAAAACATACTGCATACCTTTTAAGTATGGATCCTTATTTGTCAACGTGTTATCAGCGGATTTCATGTAAATGATTTCGTTGTACATCTGCACTAAGCAGGCATGGCAACTTCATTTATATTGGGGACTTTGTAAACGACTTATATCAGGTGGAAGAGTGAGTTTTGTCATACATTTTATGCAACAAAATCTCGTTCGTCTGCATTTCGTACTGGGATTGCTTCACATCTCGCGAACGTCACGCTTCTTTGGCAATGACAGTCTCAAAAAGTTCATATCAGTGCGTCCAGAATTTTGTTACACACTGAACTACTCGTCTGAACTTTGAGTTATATAAAGCGAATGAGAAGTGCTAAAAATAAAAAAACCTCTTAAACATTTTGTCTAAGAGGTTTTGATGATCGATGATTAGAAAAAAGTAGTCCGTACGGGAATCGAACCCGTGTTACCAGAATGAAAATCTGGTGTCCTAACCCCTAGACGAACGGACCATGTTATATGGTATTGGGCTTTGTGTGCGTGTGTTCTTTTGAAATTCCTTCAAAAGAGGCTGCAAAGATAGACCCACAGTCTTGATTTGCAAACCTGTGCGAGAAAATTTTTCGTAAACGATATTTTATTTCATTGGTTTTGGTCGGCAGGTCGTTTATTTTTGGCTTCTCGAAATTTAAACCAAATAGAAAAATGACTAAAGTAGGAATCAACGGATTCGGCCGCATCGGTCGCCTGGCTTTTAGAGCAGCCGTCAATCGCAAAGACATTGAGATTGTTGGTATCAACGACATCGTAGAACCAGACTACATGGCGTACATGCTCAAGTATGATTCAACGCATGGAAGATTTGACGGAACCGTTGAAGTAAAAGACGGAAATTTAATCGTTAATGGAAAAAAGATTCGCGTAACTGCGGAGAGAGATCCAGCAAATTTAAAGTGGTCTGAGATCGGTGCTGAAATTATCATCGAATCTACCGGGCTTTTCCTTACTCAAGCAGATGGTCAGAAGCATATAGCCGCTGGCGCGAAGAAAGTGGTCTTCTCTGCACCGGCAAAAGATGACACTCCTACTTTCGTAATGGGCGTAAACCATAAGAAATTAACTTCCGCGCATACGATTGTTTCAAATGCATCCTGCACTACAAACTGCCTTGCTCCTATTGCAAAGGTATTGAACGATAAATTCGGAATCGTAGAAGGTTTGATGAGTACAGTACACGCTGTAACCGCAACACAAAAAACGGTTGATGGTCCTTCGGCTAAAGACTGGAGAGGTGGCCGTGGTGGTTTCTCTAATATTATCCCCTCTTCAACGGGTGCCGCTAAAGCTGTTGGTTTAGTATTGCCCGAATTGAAAGGAAAACTTACTGGTATGTCATTCCGTGTTCCAGTTGCTGACGTGTCAGTTGTGGATCTAGTGGTTCGCTTAGAAAAACCAGCTTCATACGAGCAAATAAAGGCTGCTATGAAAGAAGCATCTGAAGGTGAACTGAAAGGAATTTTAGGCTACACCGAAGATGAGGTTGTATCATCTGATTTCGTTGGTGATGCTCGTACTTCTATTTTTGATGCAAAAGCAGGAATTGCCTTAAACGATAACTTCGTGAAGGTTGTATCCTGGTATGACAATGAGTG